>JANNLW010000045.1:0-10173 GCA_031397145.1 Sphingomonadales bacterium
GCCATCGTCGAGGCTCAGCATCAACGACGCCCGCCGCCAGCCTGCCGACAGGCCAGCAGCTGCAACGGCAACGCGTGGTGCAGCAGCAACCGTGTCATCGAGCGGCGGAAGATCGAGCAGATGAAATACCGTCGGGCCATGCGCAACGTCGGGTTGGGGCAGGTTGCGACCGGGGTCAGAGGCGAGAATCTGTCCAGAAGCGGCTCGGTGTTGCGTAAGATCCGCCTCGACCACCATCCGTCCAAGCGTTACGGCCGACACCCGCCAGTCCGCCCGATCGCCCGGCACGATGATCCGGCAACCCGGCGCAAGATCCAGATAACGCCAGGGCAGCCGGATCTTTGCGGTCGTCCGTTCGACCCGCAGTCGGTGCAGGGTGGACATCGCGTAACTCTTGACCCGCCCTGCATCGAGGGTGATCGGCATGTCGATGCGCAACTCGCGTCGGCCGCCTCCACCGTCGCGAACCCGCTGTAGTCCCTGCTGGAAATCGCGCGCGGGTTCATAATGTGCGACCGACACATTTGCAGGCACTGTCGCTTCGGAGCGTCGTTCTCTCGCTATGCGCGGCACCGTCTGTTCATCTTGTGTAGCGCCAAGGTCGTTGCCCGCCACACCTTCGAAAATTGCCGGTACGGCATCAAGGTGAAGCGCTTCACCGTCGTCGCGCGCCACAAACGGGAAAAGACCCGCCAACGTCTCGGCGACGCCGCGAACACTGTCGCCATTCGCGGCAAAACCCTGAATCCGTGCAGGGCTGTCGGCCGTCACTCGCGGACCGGCAAGCGATGTAAGAATCGTCCCGATGCTTACATCGCCCTCATCGGCAATCACTTCGAAACTCAGAGCCGGGATTCGGTTTCCGTATTCGCCAAGCTGGAAGTCCTCGAACACCGCATAGGCCAGCCCCCGATAGGCTGGCGTATTTGCAATGCCTTCAGCCGAGGCAATCAGAGGGTCAACCGTCTGGTCCTCGGTACCGTCATGAAGCCGAAATCCGGTCTCGGTCTTGAAATCGCCTGCCGTCCCGCGCAGCAGATTGCCATCCGCCCAGATCCGCCCGACCCGAAGAACGCGCCGCGCCGACAAGGCCACGGCAAACGAGGTCGAGTAGCTGTAGACTGTCGATTTGGGTTGACCTTTCCCGTTCGAAACCTTGCGTCTGGTCTCCTTCAGATTGGTCGCCCAGATCACCGTGCCGGCAACACGGTTGGTCCCGAACAGTTTCGGAAGTGCCGAACCATAGGCGGAAGACTGGATCGCCAGTTCGTTGAGCCTTGGTCCCTGGCGGCCTTTTGGCGCAAACAGGCGCTTGTCGATCTGCTGCCCGATGATCGACCCGATCGCGCCACCGATCGGCCCTCCAACGAGTGTGCCGACTGCGGTCAGAACAAGCGTTGCCATCAGCTGCTCCTTCCGCGGCGAAGCCAGGCCGAAAGGACCGGCCAGCATGGAATTCCGGGCGTCTCGACGATCCTGCCCAGCCCCGCATCGGCATGGATCAGGCTCTCGCCCGTCCACAATCCGAGGTGAACCTGGGCAGGCCCCGGGCAAAGCACCAGAACATCCCCCCGCCGCCACCCTGCTTTGCGACGGACAAAGCCCGAGCGCCTCAGCAAATGTTCAAACTGCTGGATGTCACCGCCGCGCAACGGGTAACCGGTCGGGACGCCATCACTCAAGCCGAAGGCAATGGCGATCAGGCCGACGCAATCGAGCCCGTATTCGGGTGCGCGGCCCTGCAATCGAAAACGCACCCCGAGCAGCGGGCGGGCGATTGCGACAGGATCATTTCGCATAGCGCACCAACAGGTCGTTCCCGGGAAGATGGGGTTCGCCCCTGAAATTCTCGGCATTGCCGAAACGCGACGAACAGGTGGCAAAACGCTTGTCACACCCTTCGGTCAGTTCGATCATCGCACCGGACTGTGGCTCGAAATGCGGCGGTTCGCGCAAGGTGACAATCGTACCGCTCGAGTCTGCAATCACTGCGACCGTTCCGGCATTGGCACCGTCAAGCCAGCGCAGCGTGCCAAAACCATAGTCTCCCGGGGCGTTCCCGACTGTGATCGCCGCCATGTGTGCCGATACCATTCGGGTCACGATCGTTCGCGCAGCCATATCGACCCGACAGCGCCGGTCACCAAGTTGGGCCCGACATTCGGGCGAAGTTTCCTCGACAACCGGGGCTTCGAGCAGCGCCGCCGGCCCGCGTAGTTCGGCGGAAAAGCTGCGGCCATCGCTTTCAACGCTGCCCAATTCTCCACGGACAAGGAAGAGCGGATTGTCGGAAGGATTAGCCCAGTTGACCGCGAATATACGCAGTCGCGCACCATCCCAGCGACCCGCCAGCAGGTCGGTCTCGGTGATAAGACTGCTGGTTAATGCGCCGGCAAGATCCATGCTGTCAGCGTCGAGGTCGTCGCGCCGTTCGATTGCCGAAGGAACCATGCCCGGTGCGGCTCGATAGACAAGCCCGTCAAGAACCACGTCGCGGTCATGACTGGTAAAACCCAGCACAACCCCGTCAAGGCGTTCGATCCGCCAGCAAAAGGCGAGCGCCGTGAGATCGGCTTTGAACCACTCGGTCATGGGTCAACCCTCGCGGATTTCGACGAGCGGAACCGATGGTACATCGCCTGCCATCCAGATTGCAGAGTCGATCGACAGCGTGTCCTCCGAGAAGCGGACGGGTACGTCGAAGCGGAACCCGGCGCTCACAACTGCGCCCACCGCAGGTGGCACTGTCAAATGGACGACACCGCCTTCACCCAGAGACCAGCCTGTCACTGCCAGACCGTTGACCGCGACAATCACCGAATCAGGCTCTGGCCTCGTGATCAGCCGCCTTTCGGCATCCGGGCCATCGCCATAGGATTTGACGAGCGCGTAGGTCGTCCTGATACCGTCTCCGGCTCCGAGAATTTGATCGAGCGCGCCGGGCGCCCCAGTCATCTTGTGCGAGGAGTGATCGAGCGGATCACGGAACCGAAAGCCCTTGGCCGGGCCCCGTCGCGCTCGGAAGAAAGCGATCAGCGTCTCGAGATCGGCCTCTGATCGCACGCCCGGCCCGGCATCGAAGCGCAGTCGACCGCTCGCCCAGTCGGTATTCCGCTGCTCATGGCCAGAAGCGGTCGTGACAATTGCCGTCGAAAAGCCCGGCGATATGGTCGCGCCGCGGCCCAGAGACAAGGGAAAGGAAACATTGTCAAAAGCTTGCACATTGTCCTCCGGCAGATGAAAAAGCGTGAATCCGTCACGCACCACTTGGGGCAGCGCCCAGATGAAAGTCTCCGCAACGCCCCGCCGCCTCGCGACCCGCGCAGCGGCTTCGATCAGCGGCCATTGACCGGTATCGCGGGGAGCAAGGACGAAGCCGGAGAGGTAGTGTTGCCGTGAGGACGGATATCCGAGCCGCGCCGTCATGGCACTCGCACCGAAAGCACTTGCCGCGACGTTCCCGCTTGTGACCCACTCATAGTCTTCCAACTGGAGCGTATCGAATGCAGGCGCCGCCCAGCCGACCGGGACATTGGCCCGCCGGATTTCGGGCGCCTTTGCATCGAGCACAGTCGGCAGGTAGACAAGAATCAGGGCTTCGCAGCCTGGGTGATCGAGGCGAACCGCCGCCACCAAAGCCGCAGTCGATGCCGCCAGCACGGACCCCGCGGCATCGAGCAGCGCTTTTTGCGCTGCACTCAGACCGGTTGAATTGACCGTCGGGATTTCAACCGGTGCGCCACCCAGCGTACTGCGGGCCGCCGCATCATAGAGACACGGCCGACCGTCGGGCAGCACCCACCACCACGGCTCGCCAATCTGGAAGCGCGGAACATGCCCCGCACTTGCGGAAATCGCGACAACGGACCGGGCAACAGCCTGCAAATATCCCATTGCCCCGCCATGTGCAGGCGAAAGCAGAACCGAGGGCGGGGTGTATCCGGTCAACGCCGGATCGCCATTCCACGCCCTTTGCTTCCAGTCATTATAGCAATGCGCGTCGAACAGTTCGTAGGACAGCGACATGATGAGGCCGTAGCCCAACGCCTTCGACCGTTCCGCGAAATCGCGGTGCCAGGCCATGCAGGGCGCATTGAGCGCCCCGCCCGCAAGGCTAACATAATAGCCTCCATAAAGCGCTTCGAGCCGGAAATGGTGGCTCATCCCGACATAATGGACAAGGCTTCCGCGATATCCCAGATGGAACATGTTGCGGAGTATCCGCGCGGGTGTTTGGTTATATTCATCATCATAACCGGTCGCTATCGACAGGCCGTGCGGTGGAACCAGCGTTTCACCGATCGCAAGCACCGATCCCGGCCCGTCGCAGCGCATTTCGCTAAGCGTCACATGGCCTTCGACGGGGCTGGCGAGCGGCGCATCGACCGCGTTGAAACCGGGTGGCACAAGCGAAATGAACATCCGGTCGATATCGCCCGCCCAGACCGGATCGGCCTCCGAAGGCAGCAGGAAGCCGCCGTTCAGCCGACCGAAATCAAGAGCGATGTCGGCATTGGCCGGAGATCCCTTGGCATAGTTCCAAAGCCGGACATACCAGCTCCTCGTATTTCCCGAAGCGTCACGACCCTCAATCGTCAGGGTCGGACCGTTGACCGCGTCCAGCGCCATCACCCCTGATGAATGCCAGCGGAATTTCAGCACACAGCCCGAGAAATCCCTACCGGTTTCATAGGCCAGAAGGGGATGATCAAATCTGTCTATTGCTTCCCAGATCAGCCCGGAAAGATCATTCGACTTGTAGAATACCGCATCGACACGCAGCGCGTTCGGGCCCGGTGTCGTCACCGACGCCATCATCGGCCGCGGAAAATCTACAGTCCAGAAGCGTGGATCGAAACGCTTGATGTATCGCGTCTGAAGCGAGTCTCCAGGCTTGGCGAGCCAGTGGCCCATGGCTCAATCCTCTCGTGCCAGCGACGCCCGTACGGCGCGTGCGACCTGGCGGCTCGAGCGTGCAAGCATGTCCGGCGCCGATCCCGCCGGTGCATTGATCGCAATCGCGATCCGCACATCGCGCGGCGTAGATCCCGCAGTCGTTGCAATCGAACCGCTGGCGGTGGGTACAAAGATTTCGGGTCCACGTTCACCGACCATATAGGCCCGCCCCGGAGACACGGGCCCGCCTGTTGCCCGGCCCGGTGCGCCGAGGAATGCCGTCAATACGGATCCCGCAGCTGCTAGCAAACCGCCACCTTGTCCGCCACCGCCGATGGCCCCGATCCCCGCACGGATCGCGGCTGCAGCGATCTCTGCCGTCACCGAAAGCGCCACGCGCTTAAGGTCTTCAAAGCCAAGCTTTCCGCTGCGCAAAGCGCGGACCAGTGACGTCTCTAGCAACTGCCCAGCCCTTTCCACACCCGCAACGAATGGGCCTTCCAGCACGCCGCGCATCTCGCCGACATCGCGCGCAAACCCCTGCGTGTCGGCGCGAACCGAAACGATGAGCCGTTCGATTTCTTCATCCATCGGGAAATTGTTCCTTCAGTCGGGCGATCAACGATTGGTCGGCTGCCCCTGTGGGCGGAGCCAGCACGGTCAGGATCATTTCAAGTTCGACAGGCGTTGCGTTCCAGAATTCATCCGGCCGCCATCCGAGCAGTCCGCCAGTGAGGCCCGCCAGGCGCGAGGCAACAGTCGCGAACATCATCGGCCTGCCAGAATCTGCCCGATGAGCGTTTTGAGTGCCGGGGTCACCACGGCGAGGCCCGCCTCTGCAACTCGCTCGCCAAAATTCTCGCGCGTCAGATCATTCCGGTCGGCCAGGCAATGCCAAAACAGGGTGACCATTTCGGATAGCTTTAACTGGCCGGATGCCGCGCGTTCGACCAGCGCGAACAGCGGTCCCAATTCCTCTTCGGCCGCGACCAGGGCGGCAAAGCTCGGCCGCAGCACCCGGTCGAGCAGTCGGGCTTCGCCTCTGGCGGAGTTCACAGCGACACCACAGCGCCGGAGCTTTCCAGCGCAAGCGTGTAGGAGCGTTCACCGTTGAAATCGCCGGCATAGTCGAGCCGCGCGACAAGGAATTTGCCGCGTAGCCGCTCACCCGATTCAAAGCTCAATTCATAATCGTCAAGCACACCCGCCAGCGCATTCCCCTTGATGCGCGTTTCCGCGGCGGAGCCAGTAAACACCCCGGCCCCCGAAGCCGAAACCGAGCGAATACCGGCGCCTGACAGTAGTTCGCGCCATCCGCCCGAGCCCTTGTTGGTGATCACGACGCTTTCCCCATTGATCGAAAGCTGCGTCGTGCGCAGTCCGGCAACCGTGCTGTAGACGGGCGTCGTCGCACCGTCGCCGACCTTCAAGAGGAAGGCACTTCCTTTTTCTGCTGGCATTCTTCTTCTCCTTATGTCGTTCCCATCACCCGCACCCGGTATTCGATCAGCCCGGCCCAAGGTCCTGCCGGATCACGCACGATTATCGATCGTACAAACGTGACGCTCGCCACGCGCCAGCCGTCTAGGTCGCGAGCCATCGCTGCCACGGCGCCCTCGATGTCGTGCATCAGGCCGTAGAGCCGTGCCGGCTCCTCACCGTCGTCCCACACGGTCAACGCGAAGCGGATCTCGCGGCCAGGAGCGGTCTTGGTACTCCAGTCGCTTCCACTCCCGTCGCTCAGTGCGACATAGGGAAAGGCAGCGCGAGGCGGCGGGCCATCATAAATACCAGTGACTCCCGCCATCACAGGAACTGAGTTGCGCAGCGCATCCGCAATCGCGGCCTGGACTGCGACCATTGCGCTGCTCATCGACCAATCCTCCTGAGGCGGGGATCATCGAGCAACCGGCGACGCAGGCCCCGGCCCGAAACGATCAGACGTGTGTCATCGCCTTCAACCGTCGCATCGTCCGGCAGTTGCGCCTCGCGGGCCAGCCGGGCAATCAATGCCGGGACGGCAGCCTCCCCTTGCCGCTTTGCGCGCGTCAGTAAGCGTTCGAACATCAGCGCATCTCCTCACACGTCAGGATCATCTTCGCAGGCTCTCGCGGGTCGCTGATCACGCCGGTCACTGCGAGGAAGCGGCTGCGCCAGACCAACCGTGTGGCCGGGCCGATCCCTTCTCGCTTGCGCATCGTCACTTGCCAGCGCGGCAGTGCCGAAAGTGCATCGGCGACGCTGAGGCCAGCCGGAACCAGAGGCGAAACAGACGCCCATGCGGCACCGTCATAGGTAAAGCCGCGCTTGGCCCCGGCAAGCACATCGCGCTCGTTTCGGCGCTGCTCGATCGAGACCCGCTCCTTGAGCGATCCGGAAAACTCTTCGCTCATGACAGGCGCATCCTTCGCCACGGGCGGATCAGTGCGGCAACTGCTATGGGTGGCCCGCGGTCATCGGCCAGGTCGCGATAGGTATAGAGATGACCAGTCAGCCGGAGGGTCGCGAGCCGCAACGGTTCAGGGATCTCCGCCCAGCCGCTCGCAAGCCCGGCATCGACAGTGACGTCGATCCGTATCGCCGCGCCCGGATCGGTCACCCGCACCCAGCCATCGCCGCTGCCATCAACGTCGAGCGCGTAACTTGTGACCGGGAGCACGAACGGGCTGCTGTCCACCGACAATCCAGTTACGCTGGTGATCGCGTGGACTGGCGTGGCGCCCAGCCTTTGCCAGGCGCCGGACACCGTCAACCGGTCTACTCCTGCACGGCGCAGGACGATCAGGTTCGTAAAGCCTTCGACGTGCCGGACGGCCGCGGCAATCAGGTTCGCTATAAGGGCGTCCTCACCCGTGTTTTCGATCCGCAAATAGGTTTTGGCCGCAGCAACGGCCTCCGCTGCCACGGGCGGCGGAGAGAGGGTCAGCATGTCGGGGGTTCCTCCAGGAGTCCCCCTCCCGCAAGCGGGAGGGGTTGGGGGTGGGGAGGGGAGTTCAGGCTCTAGGTCGCGGAGAATTTCAGCAGCTTGATTGCCTCGGAATTCGACACACATCCACCGAGCCGCTTGGTCGCATAGAACTGGACATAGGGCTTGTTCGAGTAGGGATCGCGCAGGATCCGCGTTTCGGTCCGCTCGGCGATCAGATAGCCGACCCGGAAATTGCCGAAGGCAACCGCAAGGCTGTTGTTACCGATATCGGGCATATCCTCCGCCTCGACCACCGGGTAGCCGAGTAGCGTGTCGGGCTGGCCCGAAACGAGGCCCGCCTGCCAAATGAACGCGCCATCGACTGTCTTGAACTTGCGGATTGTCGCCAGCGTTGCCGAATTCATGACCCAGGTCGCCCCTTGCCGATAGGGCGCGCGCAGCGTGTGGACCAACTCGACAAGCTTGTCCTGAGGGCTGGTCGAAAAGGCTCCAAGTGTTCCGGTCGGCACGTACTGGAGCGTGCCGAACGCCCGGGCGCCATCAGCGGTCGCAACAACCGGCGCCTGCAGGAAACCCTTGGGCCGGTTGATGCCGCTACCGTTGACGAAGGCCGTTCCTTCCGCCTTGGCGAATTCGGTCGCGATCTCGCCTGCCAGCCACGCTTCGACGTCGAACTGCGCATCGTCGAGCATCGCCTGTGTCGCAGACGGCTTGGCGTAGAGATCGCCAAAACTCGGCACGACTTCGTTGAACACCGGGGTGCCCGTATCGGGCCGCACAGCATCTTCTGCCGCCCAGCCCGAAGCGACGCCGCCCTGCGTCACGAGCTTGCGATATCCTGCGCTGCCGACCTGGACGACATTGGCGATGCTGCGGATCGGCGAGATCGATTTGAGCAACGCATCGACGGCGCTGTCAATCTCGCGCGGCACCGCATAGCCGCCATCGGCGGGATTGACGCCGGATACGCTCTTCATCTCAAGCGCAATGCCGCGCCGCAGATAGCCTTCGACAAAGGCCGAGCGCGATGTATCGCCGCCCGACAGCACTGGACGATCGATTGCCACGGCTGGCAATGAGCCAGCCTCAATGTCCGCAAAGCTTTCATCAAGCGATCCGGCTTTCACTTCATACTCCATGGTCTTCTCCTTCGTGTGAATCTTCCACCGCATGCACTCGCGCGAGCGGCTGCATCGGTTGCGTGACAAGGCTCACCTCGATCAGTTCGAGGTCGGTCAACTCCCTGAATTCTCCTTTCCGCGCCGCCCGGACGCGGTATCCGAATGACAGTCCCTGACCCGGCACCACGACCCGCCCTGCAGCGAGCCGCGCAATGACGCGAAGTCCGCGCGAGTCTTCGGCAAGGCGTTCGACAGTGCCAATTCTCCGGGTCGCATCATGCTGCCAGAAGAGCGGCAGGCCTTTGGCCGGCGCCCCTTCGAAAGCCCCTTTGCGGACGATGTCACCGCCGTGATCCGGTCGATCGAATATCGCGGCATAGCCGGCAAACCTCATTGGACGAGCAACCCGCCAAGCCCGAGCTTGACCGCAATCCCGACCAGCAGCAGCGCAAGCGCGCTGCGCACCAGCCAGTCGATCACGGCCTTGCGTGCCGACAGTTTGGCATCACGCCAGGCCGAGAGCAGCTCGCGCAGTTCCTCCATGTCCTTGCGGGCCGTTTCATCCGACAGGCCGAGCGCCTTCAGCGCCCGCGCGGCCCCGAGTTCGGACGCCTCCTCGATCAGCGCGCGCAACGTCACGAGATCGGCCCCGCGCGCTTCGGCCTGTGTGGTCAATTGGGTCAGCATGGTTGAATCGCTCATGATCCGTGCTCCGGACAAAGAAAAAGTCGCCCGAAGGCGGCTCCGTGGTACAGTGTGAGTGTGCAGATCAGCCGGGATGGCGGCCATTGATCGCGGGGTTTTCGGTCACTCCCCGAAAAGCTCGTCAAACGACCGGCACTGTTCCTGATGGGCCAGTTTCTTTGCGGTATTGACGACGACCGCTGGCCGCAGCCGTACTGCGGCCAATGCCCGTTCGAAGCGGTCCTGTGCCCATATTCCGCCCAAAGGCGGACCGACAAGCCGGAGTCCCCTGCGGCCCGCAACAAACTCGGCATTGTTCGTGAGCCGATAGCCGCGCGCAGGCCGCATCCGGAAGACTTCAACATCATACCACCGGGTGCGCCCGCCTGCCGCCTCGACAAACAACAGGATATGGCGCTCCCCCTCAAAACTCTCCGTATCGATGAGATAACGGACACGGTGCCCTCGAGCCTTGGGATCTTCGAACTTGAACCGGCTGTGCGAAAGGCAAAACAAGCTGGCTGTCACATCCGAAACATCTTT
>JANNLW010000072.1:0-2340 GCA_031397145.1 Sphingomonadales bacterium
GCGGAGGTGGTGGCGGAGGTGGCGGTGGCGGTGGCGGCGGAGGCGGAGGCGGAGGCGGAGCTGCCGGTTCGCCAAAATTGTAGATCAGGCTGCCGAGAATGCTGTGTGAACGATAGCGACCTTCAGTCGAACGTCCGGCCAGATCAACAAGTGACAGGCTGTCGGCATTGAAGAAGCGATACTTCAGACCAACATCCCAATGGTCGTTGAGCGGAGCGCGAACACCGGCAATGACCTGCCAGGCAAAACCCGTATCAGAATCGTTGATCGAGTCGCCAAACGCATCAAGGGCATAGCTTGCCTTGACCCGGGCAACACCACCACCGAGACCAACGAAGCCATTCAGCCCGTCATCATCACCAAAATCGAGCATGCCGTTGAGCATAAAACTCAAGACCGAGGTGTCTCCACCGGCATTAAAATATTGTCTAGCAGGGGCATTCCCGATGACGCCTGCGGCGTTCGGTACTGGCGTTGTTATGGTTGATGTAAAGGCGTCAACGCTTGATTTCTTGTAGCCCACTTCGGACTCGAGGCGAAAGCCGCCAAAATCATAGCCGATAATACCATCGACATCATAACCTGTGTCATGGTCGACCTCAGTTGCAGCCGAGACAATACCGACGTCGTACACGACGTCTTCGACAATTGAAGCACCCCCTTCAACACCGATATACCAGGCATCATCACGCGCAAGCGCTGGTGATGCAATGGCGGTGGATGTGAGTGCCATAGCAATGGCTAGCTTCCGCATAATAATCCCCTTTCTCATTTGTCACTCGGGACAGCGTGCTTCCACTAGCCAATGGGAAAGATGCGCGCAAGCATAGAAATGGGCTTAACTGTTGCTGAAATGTCGCAGTTATGACCATAGAGACAGGAAAGGGTGGCGCTGAAAATGCAATCAGCCAGCAATTAAACCGTGTGTCCGCATCGCCGCGAGCATTGCATTGATTGCGACTCGCGCCTCGGCATCGATCAATGTGCCGCCAGCGACATTGGCAACTGCGGATTGCCGGGAGCCCACAACCTGATTCCCGCCGATCCGGACGATTGTCGCCTCGATTTCGCCTACGATCCAACCGCTCGCTGCACGTCGAATCGGCTTGCCCTCTGAAATGCACCACGCACCCATGCCTTCCTGCGACGGCACAAACCGCCAGCCGCCCTCGGTCCAGAAAGCGATCGCATTGTCATGCCCCGACCAGGCGCCGCCCGCACCGTTGCCAACAATCCAGCATTGACCGGGAGACGGTGTTGCTGGAATGGCCGCAGGTGCGACGGCCTGGACGACAGGCTGGACAAGTGCATCAATGCGGATAAGCGCTTCATTATGGGTCACTTCTTTTTGGGCTTGTCCGCTTGCCAGCATCGGAAGTCCGAGCCTTGGGGTGTCATCGGTCATGGGATAGCTCCTTAGATCAGTGAAATTGTTAATGTGGCAGGGCGCGACATACCGAAATTGCCAATCTGGCAAATGCCCACGGTCAGCCGCTCCACTCCATTTGCGCGGTCAGCGGTCCGCGCCGCCGCGTTGTAGATCAGCCGAGGCTCCAAAAGCTCGATCGTCCTCTTCTCTCCGGTATTTGGCACAAGCGTCACCACGTAGCGTTCTGCCTCTTCGACGAGTGGCGCATCGGCTCCATCGAGCCAGCGCCAGCCATTCCGGCTTCGTCGCGTCCAACTGATCTCAGTGTCTCCATTTACAAGGCTGCGCGCCCTGACATGAGCTGGAGCTAAGGGACGCACCGCCCGCTCAGGCCCCTCAAGGCGCTGCTCGGGTGGAACCACATCCGCGATTCCTATGGCCATGACGTGGACGAGTCTGGTGCCCGGCGGCACATCAATAAGGGAAAAAGCTTCACGCTCCGCGAGGATGAAAGGCTCTTCCGGGCGATGCGATGACATGGCCCATTCGGTTCCTCGGCGACCCCGAAGAAGTCCTGAAAGGCGATATCGATTGCTGCCCAAGGGCTCGGCAGACCGGAACTGGACCAACTCATCTCCAACGAATGCCGCATTGGCCCCGGCGTACAGGGCTTCGGAGCTGCACGAATGCAGTTGCATGGAATCATTATGCAGCGTGATATCGATGACGTCTGACTCATCCAGCAGCAAGGCGCTTCCGGGCGGAAGTTGTGTCTGCACGGTCCCAATAATGGCGGGCGAGGCCGTAGCTCCGGCCTCCTGCCAGCTCGCGCCATCGTCGAGGCTCAGCATCAACGACGCCCGCCGCCAGCCTGCCGACAGGCCAGCAGCTGCAACGGCAACGCGTGGTGCAGCAGCAACCGTGTCATCGAGCGGCGGAAGATCGAGCAGATGAAATACCGTCGGGCCATG
>JANNLW010000138.1:0-1301 GCA_031397145.1 Sphingomonadales bacterium
CCCTGTTTACCAGACCGACGCGTTGATCGCCGAGGATATCGATGCCTATCTCGACATGCACCAGCACAAGAGCCTTTTGCGCTTCATCACGTGCGGATCGGTCGATGACGGAAAATCAACCCTGATCGGGCGCCTTCTCTACGACAGCAAGATGATCTTCGAGGATCAGTTGGCTGCGCTCGAAGCGGACTCAAAGCGCGTCGGCACTCAGGGTCAGGAGATCGACTTTGCACTTCTCGTTGACGGCCTCGCCGCAGAGCGTGAACAGGGCATCACGATCGACGTCGCGTACAGGTTCTTCGCAACCGAGAAACGTAAGTTCATCGTCGCGGATTGCCCGGGGCACGAGCAGTATACACGCAATATGGTAACCGGCGCCTCGACAGCCGATCTCGCCGTGATCCTGATCGACGCCCGAAAGGGCGTCCTTACCCAGACCCGTCGTCATTCCTATCTCGCGCATCTGATTGGCATCCGCCATGTCGTCCTGGCCATCAACAAGATGGATCTCATCGACTTTGACATTCTGCGATATGAAAATATCGTCGAGGATTACGCCTGCTTTGCCCGCGACATTGGCATTGAGAGTTTCACACCAATCCCGATTTCCGGATTCAAGGGCGATAACATCACCACGTTGTCATCCAACACACCCTGGTACAAGGGGCCCAGCCTGATCGAACACCTGGAATGCGTGGAGATCGATAGCGAAGCCGCACAAGCCAAACCATTCCGCATGCCGGTCCAATGGGTCAATCGGCCCAATCTCGATTTCCGTGGCTTCAGTGGCCAGATCGCGACCGGCACTATTAAACCGGGTGATGCCATCCGAGTGCTCCCGAGTGGCAAGACCTCGACGATCAGCAAGATCGTCACACTCGACCGCGTCCTCACGGAAGCGGTGGCAGGCCAATCTGTGACGCTCTGCTTTATGGACGAAGTCGATTGCTCCCGCGGCGATGTCATCGCGGTGTCGGACAATCCTCCGCAAGTGGCCGACCAGTTTGAAGCAAATATTGTCTGGATGTCCGACGACGCCCTGATCCCAGGGCGCTCCTATTGGCTTAAGCTAGGCACGCAACTGGTCTCGGCGACGGTGCACGCGCCCAAATACCAGGTCAATGTCAATACGATGGAGCATCTGGCCGCCAAGACCCTTGAACTCAACGCCATCGGCGTGGCAGAGATCGCGACCGACAAGCCAATCGTTTTCGACTCCTATTCAGAAAGCCGCGCGCTGGGCGGTTTTATCCTGATCGACAAGCTAACCAACAGCACAGTCGCTGCCGGCATGCTGAACT
>JANNLW010000142.1:0-5955 GCA_031397145.1 Sphingomonadales bacterium
GCCTGTTGGCAACGGTGGTGGCCGTCAACGTGTTGCCAGCGCTTTCCAAGGGAACGGCGGAGAAGGCAAAGATCGATATCTCGGTGCTCGATCAAGGGCTCGAAATGTATAAGCTCCAGAACCTGACTTACCCCTCTGCAAGCGATGGCCTTCCGGCGCTGACCGCGAAAGGCGTGATCAAGAAACTCCCGAAAGATCCGTGGGGTCGTCCCTATCGCTATGCGATGCCGGGGCAGCATGGGCCGGTCGATATTTTCTCGCTGGGCGCAGATGGTGCCGAAGGCGGCGAGGGGGAAAATGCCGATATCGGCAACTGGCAATAGCAGGCGGGATGACCGTGATCGCTATCCCGGCGCAGGCCGGGATCCTTGGGCTCCGCCATTGGCCGGAGCTCAAAGACAAGGGTGCGAGCGCGGTTTTACGCTGATCGAACTGATGGTTGTGCTGGCGATTGTGGGAGTGATGTCTGCCGTCGTGGTGCTGGCGCTTCCTGATCCACGCGGACGTTTGGTCGATGAAGCGGAGAGATTTGCGGCACGGACCGTGGCGGCGCGCGACAATGCCATTATCAGCGCTCATGCGACGCGGGTCGCTGTTGATACGGATGGATATCGCTTCGAGGAGCGACGCGGCGGCAATTGGCAAACCATCGCGGAAAAGCCACTCAAGCGGGTCAACTGGGCAGAAGGAACCAGAGCTTCCACAATGCACGTCCAGTTTGATCCGACCGGCCTGGCCGCGCCACCGGCAAACATAACCCTGCAGCGCGGCGACGAACGTGTGGATATTGCTATCGGGGCTGATGGAGGCATTCATGTCGGGCGATGAGCGCGGCTTCACACTTGTCGAACTAATGGTTGCATTGGCCATTTTCAGTCTTGTCGCGCTGACCCTTTTGAAACTCGAAGGCGCAATCGTTCGCAATTCCGGTGAAATTGCTTCACACGCGATGGGCCAGATCGTGGCCCACAATATGGCGGTTGAAACCATTACAGACCCGCGCGCACCACCGTTGGGGAAAGCGGAAGGCGTGACTGACAACGGCGGACGAAACTGGAGTTGGACGCGAACGACGGCATCGACCGCTGACGCGAGACTGGTGCGCATCGACATCGAGATCAGGGATGCGGCAGGGCGGCCCTCGGCCAACCTCACGCTTGCGCGGCCTGCACGATGAAGCGCGCGGTCGGCTTCACGCCCCTCAGGCTCTCCGCCGAAAACGGCTTCACGCTTGTGGAAGTCGTCGTGGCGCTGTTCATTTTTGCATTGCTCGCCTCAGCGGGGGTCAGCTTATTGTCCTTTGCGGTCAAGGCGCAGGCGGCGTCGGCGCGGGTGTTGACGGATGTATCCAATGATCGCAGGCTTTCGGCCATCCTGGTTGCGGATCTTGGACAGGCCGTACCCCGCGTTTCACGAGACTTGTCAGGAGCAGCGCGCCCTGCTTTCGAAGCCAATCAGGACTCGTTGCTGATGGCCTATGTCCGCGGCGGATCAAAGCCGCAGCATGTCGAAATTCGCCTAGACAAGCAGAGTCTTGTCCGGACCGCGACTCCTTTTGTCGATGGTGCTGCAACCGATGTGCCGATCACGCTCGAAACCGAAGTCGAGAGCGTTCGACTGCGCTTTCGAACCAAAGCCGATTGGAGCGAAAATTGGGATTCGGAGCGAACCGATACCTTGCCGCGTGCTATTGAGCTGACAATTACTCGGCGAGGTGAGGCGCCAGTCAAACGGCTCTTCATGGTCGGAGCCGGAGAATGACTGTTCCACCGCATGAAAGGGGGGTCGCGCTCCTGACCGTGCTGATGCTGGTTGCCGTGATTGGAGTGATTGCAGCCGCTTCGCTTGAAAGACTCAAGCTGCAAACGCATCTTTCGATCAATATGGCCGCCATCGATCAGGCGAGGCATTATGCCTATGCCGGGGAGCGGATTGTTGCCACGCGGATCGCCGATCTCAGCAGCCTTGATCGGTCAGTTACATTGCCCGGCGAATGGCTCGACAAGGAAAAAGCATTCCCGATTGATGCTGGCACCGCCACGGCAAAGGTCAGTGACGGGGGCAACTGCTTCAATCTCAACTCGCTTGTAACCCAGTCGAACGAAGGAGAACGGGTGATACGTCCTGTCGCGGTGCGTCAGTTCGAGGCATTGATGTCGATGCTTGGCATCCAGCCGCGAACGGCAGGCGCTATCTCACAGGCTGCCGCGGACTGGATAGACAGTGATACAACTCCACAAGCCGGTGGTGCGGAAGACGAGACCTATGCACGGGCGCCGATCCCCTATCGTGCAGCAAATGCATTGATGAGCGATGTTACTGAATTGCAGGCTGTGGCCGGTGTCGATCCAGCGATTTACGAGAGGATTCGGCCTTGGGTCTGCGCGCTTCCGGTCGCGGAACTCTCGCCACTTAACATCAATACATTGCGAAGCGCTCAAGCGCCTCTGGTTGCGATGCTCTTGCCTGAAAAGCTCAGTTTGGCCTTTGCGCAGAGGATGATCGACGAACGCCCGCCCACCGGCTATTCGGCGGTCGAGAATTTCTGGTCCAAGCCAGCGTTGCGTGGCATTTCGCCACCGCTGGAGGTCATGGCCCAGACACAATTGAAGACGCGCTGGTTTGCGCTCGAACTGCATGTTCAACTGGGTGGGACGGAATTCAGCGAGATGGCCTTGATCGATGGCGCGAACAATCCCGCAAAAGTCGTGCGGCGAAGCTGGGGCGATGGCGTGTGAGCGGCTTGGTTGTCTTTCTTGGCGGTGATTCGCTTCCCTGGTTGCAGGTGGAGAACGGAATGGTCGTCGCGCACGGTGATGATCTCCGTGGATCGGAAGATTTTGTATTTGCGATCGTACCGTCGAGAAGCGTTACCTATCGAACTGCTTCCTTTGGTGATTTGAGTCGCGCGCAAGCATTGGCCGCCGCTCGGCTCGATGCAGCGGATGTCAGTCTGGGCAGTGACCGGCACGTGGCTGTGGCGGACGCGGGCGACTATTATGTCGTAACGGACAAGGTAACGATGCAGGGCTGGCTGTCCCGGCTGGCCGAGCGGGATTTGCAAGCAATTGCCCTTATTCCGTCGCCCAGCTTGTTACCCGTACCCGTCAGCGGCTTTGTGCGAGCCGAATTGCCTCACGAAACCGTGCTACGGTCGGCTCAAACAGCATTGGCCGAGGATGGCGTCATCTCGTCGCTCGTCGTTGGCGATCAGCCCGTTGCAAACCTTGGGCAGGCGGAATTCGAGGCCGCTGTCGCCTCTGTAGCCGAACATCCACCGATCAACCTGCTTCAGGGTGATTTTGCGATCCGCACCAATTGGGATGCGATACCGGGGTATTGGAGACGAACGGCGATTCTTGCTGCGTTGCTTGTAGGTCTCACTCTTGCAATACCATTGGCTCAATGGATGCGACTGTCGACGGCGACAGCCGAACTTGATCGCCAGAGTGCAACGATTGCGGCGAAGGCGCTTGGCGAAACATCGGGATCCGATGACGCCGCAGAGCGTTTGCAGGACGAACTCATCGACCAAAGGGGAGGCGGAGCTGGTTTCCTTGCGACACAGGCCGCTGTCACGAAAGCGATTGAAACCATTCCCGGCGTTGAACTGGCATCGTTGTCGTTTGATCCCGACGGTACGATGCGTACGATGATTCGTGCGACGGGCAGGCCAGAACTAGACGCCTTGCGCCGTGCGGTCGAAGCGCACCGATTTTCTGTAACCGAAGGTACGCAAACAACCACACAAGGGCGCGCAGAGGTTGAATTCCAGGTGCGGCCACGATGATCGAACAATTCAAAAACTGGTATCGTGAACGCAGCGCACGCGAACAGAGGTTGCTGGGAGTCATGATGACGCTCCTTTTGGCCGTGTTTGGCTGGATTGCCATTCTTCGTCCGATCAACTCTGGTCTGGAGCTTTCAAGGGCCAATCACGACTTGGCAGTCGAGCGGCTGGAGCGCGTGCGCGGGGATGCCCTCGCGCTTGAATCCGGTGGACCTGTCGCGACGGAAGCACCTCAGTCTCTGGTTAGTCGACTCGCCGGTGAGGCGGGGTTTTCGCCGACGCGGGTTGATCCCGGTTCTGAAGGAAGGGTGCTGATCGCATTGGCTTCTGCCAAGCCGATAGCCCTTAACCGATGGCTGGAGGCACTCGACGCTCAGGGCATATTTGTCGAACAGATCAGCATCCGCCCGAATAGCGACGCGACACTCGCGATTGATGCCACACTTCGGGCCCGGGCAAAGTGACCCGCACAGGAGGAATATTTGTAGGTGCACTTGTTATTGCGTTGCTGCTGTTCCTTCCGTTGCGCCTCGTGCTTGCGCTTGCAGGTGGCACTGTTTCGGCAAGATTGGTGCAGGGAACGGTATGGAATGGCCGTTTGATCGAAGCGTCGATTGCAGGGCAATCATTGGGCAATCTCGATGCTGGCCTCTCCCTTTTTCCAATCCTGACAGGAAAGGCGCGGGTGAAAGTGGATGGAGCGGTGCTACATGGCGCAATCGTCACTTCCTTTGCGGGACGGGGAGGAGACATAGACAGTCTGAACCTGACACTTGGTATGGCGTTTGGTCCTATTCGGCTCGAAGCGCTCGACGTGTCTGATGCCCAGATCCGTTATCATGGAAACAACTGCACAAAGGCCGATGGTCGGGTCAGCGTCCAGTTCGGCAGCGTCCTTGGCGCGCAACGATTGTCGGGGACACTGAGATGCAGCGGCACTTCACTTGCAGTTGATCTGCTCAGCCAGTCCGCAATGGAGCGTTTGTCGTTACGCTTCAGTGATCCCGACCATTATCAAGCGCTGCTTGCGATCCGTGCCGCAGATACGGATCAGGCAACGCGCCTTACGGCGGCTGGTTTTCGCGAAACGCAAGTCGGCCATATCATCCGGTTTTCGGGTTCCCTCTAACCCTCTATCGCAAAGGTAAGCCCCGCATGGGCTTCGAGACGCTTGATCAGTGGTTCGGCAATAATCGCGCCGGGCGTGACGACTCCACCTGGTGTTTCTTGTTCCAAAAGGGTCAGCGCACTTTCGGCAATCATCTTGCTGGTTGAACCGTAGCCCGGGTCCCTGTCACCGGCCACAGATGCGCGCACACTTGTGCCGTCCGGAAATTCGCCGATGAAAAGAATGTCATAAAATCCATTTTCGCGTTGCTCCGCGCTCGGGCCCTCGCCGGGCTTGGGTTGGGGGCCTTCTCCAAAGGGGTTTGCGCTTTTGAGCGCGGTTGCAATGCCTTCAGCGATGGCTTTTCCCGCGTCGCCAATCGTTGTCATCATCATTTCGTCATAAACGAAGTCGTCGCCATAGGCATGGCCGAGCAGGAAATTGCTCCTGTGCACGTTCTTCGTGTTGATAGCGGCCATTACGAAGGGCGCGGCCCAGGTGCCGGTGGCGTTGTCATATTCAGGAATCATCCCGCTTGGCTGCGATGGCCCCTCAAAGCCGGGCGTGAGTGCAAACGGGCTGCGCAACAGCCCGACAATACGCGGATCCTTTACAGCGGCCTTCATCGTCTCGGTCAGGCTTGCGATTGTTCCGCCGGAAGCGCCACCCTGCATCTTGCGAACGCGACCCTTTACCCGTGGCGCTGGTTTGCCGTGGCGGCGTATCGCTTCCTGTTCGAGAAACCAGACACCGAGATCGAACGGGATTGAATCAAACCCGCAGGAAAAGGTGATTCGTGCGCCCGTTTTTTTGGCGGTGGCATCATGGGCATCGATCATTTGCCGCATCCAGGCGGGTTCGCCGCACAGATCGACATAGTCGGTTCCGGTTTCGGCGCAGGCTTTGACGAGTTCAGGCCCATAGAGCTGATAGGGGCCAACGGTCGTGATGATCACCCGTGCGCGGTTGCACATTGCGGTCAGGGTGGCGGGCTCGCTGGCATCGGCTTCGATCAACGGCGTTTCTTTCGGAGCGCCGATCAAATCCCGGACCTCAG
>JANNLW010000170.1:0-2864 GCA_031397145.1 Sphingomonadales bacterium
TGTCAGAATCATTCGATCTTGGTGAGCCGGCGCAGCCAACGACTGGGGTCGCCTATCGCGTGCTCGCCCGCAAGTATCGACCACAGCGCTTTTCCGAGCTGATCGGCCAGGATGCCATGGTCACAACCTTGGGCAATGCGATCAAGCGCGACCGGCTGGCACATGCGTTCCTGCTGACGGGTGTGCGTGGGGTTGGGAAAACAACAACTGCTCGCCTCATTGCCAAGGCGCTCAATTGCGAAAACGGGCCGACGATCGACCCCTGCGGCGTGTGTGATGCTTGCATCTCCATCACGGAGGGGCGGCATATGGATGTCGTCGAAATGGACGCTGCATCAAACACCGGCGTAGACGACGTCCGGGAGATCATCGAGGCGGTGCGTTATTCGGCTGTTTCCGCGCGCTTTAAAGTCTACATAATCGACGAAGTTCACATGCTGTCGAAAAACGCGTTCAACGCTCTCCTCAAGACGCTCGAAGAGCCGCCGCCGCATGTGAAATTCCTCTTTGCGACAACCGAAGTCAACAAGGTCCCTGTGACAGTATTGTCCAGATGCCAGAGGTTTGACCTGCGGCGCATTTCGGCAGTCCTGTTGGCACGGCACTTTGGCACGATTGTTCAAGCAGAAGGCGTGAGGGCGGAAGAAGAGGCGCTTGCCCTGATCGCCCGCGCGGCGGAGGGCTCGGTGCGTGATGGACTCTCGATTCTCGATCAGGCGATTGCTCATGCTTCGCTTGAAGGCGAAGCGGTAGTAACCGGCGCGCAAGTGCGCGACATGCTTGGTCTCTCTGATCGCGGCGCTATCCGTCGCCTGTTCGGCATGTTGCTTGCTGGCGATAGTGTTGGGGCGCTCTCTGTGTTGCGGGAACAGAGTGATCTTGGCGTGGAGCCGGGATCAGTTCTGCGAGGCCTGCTCGAACTGACTCACCGGACGACACTGGCCAAAGTCGGTGCGCCCGTCGATGCAACACAGTCGCTTGAAGAAAGGGATGCGCTTGAGCAGTGGGCGTCGAGCCTGTCCTTCGCATTGCTGCATCGCATCTGGCAATTGTTGTTGAAGGGTCATGAGGAAGTAATGCGTGCAGCACATCCTGCTGAAGCGGCGGATATGGCGCTACTCCGCTTCGTTCATGCCAGCCAGCTGCCCGACCCGAGTGAAATGGTGCGAAAGCTTGAGGCTGGCGACGTGATAACTGCACCGGGACACGCGCTGCCAGGGCAAAGCGCCGGGCCTGTTTCGGCGCCGCATCCAGTTCCTGTGAATTTTCCGGATCTGATCAGAATGCTTGAAACCCATGGCAAGCCCCATTTGGGTCAACAACTCCACGATTTTACTGGGCTAGTCCGTTATGCGCCGCCGGAATTGGCATTGAAGGCAGTCAAGCCCCTCGTCGCTGATTTTGCCCGTGACCTTGCCTCAGCCCTAAAATTCATAACGGGCGCATCCTGGCAAATCGAACTGACCGATGAAAGTGCGGCACCTTCGCTGCTCGATCAGGATCGGCAACGCGAATATGAAGCGCGCGATGCCATTCTTGCCGATCCGTCGATCAAGTCCGTATTTGAGGCATTCCCGGAAGCCGAACTGATTGATTTTGACCGCGAAGTCCAACGGAGTTTGATAGCATGAAGTCGCTCGATGATATCCTCAAGATGGCGCAGAATGTGCAGGAACAGATGGGGCAGGCGCAGGCCAATCTCGATTCGATCGAGGTCGAAGGTGCGTCGGGTGGCGGACTCGTGAGAATCCGTGCTACGGCAAAGGGCCGCATTCTTGGCGTTTTGATCGACGAAAGCCTGCTCGACCCTGCTGAAAAGCAGATGGTTGAAGACCTTGTCGCGGCCGCGATCAACGATGCCCGCGCCAAGGCCGATGCCGTTTCGAACGAGGAAATGACCAAGATGACCAGCGGAATACCTTTGCCGCCGGGGTTCAAGCTACCTTTCTAGTTCAGCGCAAACACGCATCCAGCGCGTCCCGGCGGACAACACCGACATTGGCCGCCAGACGGTTGCCGTGGCGGCGGGTGAAGCCCTTCGGGGCGACGGCATCGCGCTTTTTGGGCAGTGGCAGGATTGCCGCAATGCGGGCAGCTTCGGTCGGTGAAAGATCGCGCGCATCGTGTCCGAAATAGCGCTGTGCGCCAGCGTTTGCGCCATAGGTACCAATCCCCGTTTCGGCGACGTTGAGATAGACTTCCATGATCCGGCGCTTGCCCCAGACCGTTTCGATCAGGACGGTGAACCATGCCTCCAGCCCTTTGCGGAAAAAACCGCCGCCCTGCCAGAGAAAGGCGTTTTTCGCCGTTTGCTGGCTGATCGTCGAGCCTCCGCGAATGCGCCCGCCCCGTGCATTGCGCTTGGCCGCCTTGAGGATCGCCTCCCGGTCAAACCCGCCATGCACACAGAACTTCCCATCCTCCCCCGCAATCGCCGCCCGCGCCATGTTCGGGTCCATCGCGGACAGGCCCATCCAGTCCTTGTGAAGGCTATGGCCCGACAGCACGTCGCCCATCATCGTTAGCGTGATCGGCGGCGGCACGAATTTATAGACCACCACCCAAAGGATTGATCCGACAATGAAATAAAGGATGCCCCGGCCGATCATCCAGCCCAGGCGATAGAAAAAGTTTCGGTTCCTGCGC
Source organism: Sphingomonadales bacterium (assembly GCA_031397145.1). Lineage (GTDB taxonomy): Bacteria > Pseudomonadota > Alphaproteobacteria > Sphingomonadales > Sphingomonadaceae > Aquisediminimonas. Next base: position 2,647 of record JANNLW010000170.1, read on the forward strand.
GCTGCCATGGCCCCTCATAGACAGCCAAAGGTGCGCCCGACAAGGCTGTAGCGAGCACGTCCAACCAACGCACCGCTTATTATGCTGAGTCGCATTAATACAATGCGTAAACGGCTTTTTACGTGCGGTGAATCAAGCCGGCATAAGTCGCTTCTCTCCAGCAAGCCGATTCTTTGCTTTTTGAAGCTTTTCAAACGCCCGCACCTCGATCTGGCGGA
>JANNLW010000227.1:0-6328 GCA_031397145.1 Sphingomonadales bacterium
CGAGCCGTGGGTATAAGCCAAAGTGTTTCCGATCCGGTCAATCGTTCCGACCGCCTCGATCCATTCTCCCAAGCGGGCGGCACTGAGAAAGCTTGTCGACATACTTACGGTCGTGACCGGGAGATTGGGTTCTTGGCTGACATAAACGGCCAGGCTCAATGCCACATCGGCAAGCGTGGCGAGCACGCCGCCGTGCGCAGAACCGATATAATTCATATGCTGTGGCAGGATCCGGCAGCCAACAATAGGTGCGCCCTGCCCGTCCTTCAAATAGTACGGCCCTGAATGATCAAGAAAGCCGCGGCTGAAATTTGCCGGAGCAAAGCCTTCCGGAATCTCCTGGCCGTGATCGGTCACGCTCCTATTTACTCTTCGGGGCAACGTCGCTGTTCAGCCATTTGTTCAGCGTATCGTGAAAATGGCGCAACTTGCTCTCCTGATAACTGGCAAAAATGATCTCGCCCTTCGGGTGATTATGAAGCCCCTTCTGAACCATCCGGTGATTGAGATAATCCTGATTGAATATCTTGTTCAGATAGCTGCCAAACTCCGTCGCCTGCGTATAATCATCGTGCAAGTCCAGGAATGTGCATTTTGCCGGAGCGGGGCGCTCTTCCCCGTCTGGAACTGCAACCATGAACATCACCTCGTGCAGCGACTGCTCGGGATTGTCGCCATCGGGCCGGAAACGATAGAAGATCGGATTGAAATCGGCCCAAGGGCTGAGATTGGGAAATACGCTGTAGAAGATGGCGTCGATCAGGTCGGCATCGCTGATACTGTCAACATAATCGCCAAATTGGGCGCGCATGTCCGCACGTCTCGCTGATGCCCGCTCATCGCGATAGGCATGCGGAGATTCGCCTGTGTAAACGGACGGCGTGTTTTCTTCACCTGGCGCAATCTTGCCACCGATCCAGTTGCATAAATGCGGATCGGCCGATTGGACATCGCCTTCGATGTGGTTTGCTTCCTTGTCGAAGATTCCAGTCTGTCCATTTGGCAGGGTGACTTCTACCCGGTCCTCGCCAAGCCGCCGGAACAATTGCTTGCTGATCGGGTGCAGAAAACTGGTAAACGCCTCGCCATCGGGAAAGGCCGCCGGGTCGGGGTTCTTCAGATCGGTATGCGGGCTGGGCGGACCAGAGGCAGACATTGCGCGCGAAATATTCGGCCACACGTCATATTTGGAATTGGTATCGGAAAATGTAGGGAGCAGTTCCGGGTGGGTCCCCACCACATGGTAGGATTCCATGAAGGCTTCCTGTGCCACTTTCCAGTTGCAAGGCAACCGCTTGATCATGTGTGCCGCTTTATAGCGCCGTTCAAAGGGTCGCGAGAAATGCCGATTGATATCCCCCAGATAATCTTCGAGTGACTCGCAATCGGGATCGGGGTTGATGAACACAAACCCGCCCCAATGGCCAACCCTGATCTCGGGCAAGGAGTATTCCTCCGTCGTTACGGTCGGGAAATCCCACTGGCACGGCACTTCCTTGAGCTTTCCATCCAGCTGCCATGACCATCCGTGAAACGGGCAGCGAAGAACTTTCAGCCCCTTGCGGTGATTATCGCAAAGCGCCCGCCCGCGATGCATGCACGCGTTGGGAAAGGCCTTGATTTCAGTTTCTGATGCCCGGACGATGATGAACGAAAGGCCGGCGATGTCGTAAACGTGCGTATCGCCAACATTGGGGATATCATCTTCATGACAGGCCATCTGCCAGACCCGCTTCCAGAGCCGTTCGACTTCGCGATCATGCTCTTGCCGCGTCCAATAGCGGCTGACTTCAACCGTGGTCACACCCGATTCCATCGGTGAATCTTCAAGATACACGGCAGGGGGCGGGACGGTGTCACCACGCAGGACATCATTATAGGAGATGCCGTTTGACCTGTTGTGCCCGGTTATCGTTTCAACCACGTGTCGACTCTCCCGTTGATCTTGCTCAAACCTAATCGCGCTTGGCGCGAAATCCATTGGTCATTTTGAGGGGACTGTGGTCGGGCCACTGTCAACGTGTTTCAAAATCCATTTTGATCGCTTTCGCAGTCCACATATAAAGCATCGCGGCGGGAATGCCGAAACCGACGCTGACGATAAGGACCGCATAACTAAGCGACATCGTCCCCTGACTCGCACCCAAACTTGTGCTGATCAGGCCGATCAGAAAACCACCGAGAGCCTGCCCAATCACATTGTTGAAGAGCATCGCCACCGCAACGGCCATCGCGCGTTGATCTGGCTTCACTGCCAATTGAAGAAGCGAAAGCGTCGGCGGTTGCGCCACGAGAAACACCAAATAGCCGCACGAAAATATGACCAGAAACCACCAGAAACTCGTGCTCATCAGACAAAGATAGTAGATTGGCAGGCACAAAAGTGTGGCGAGGGCCGGCAACCAGGCGCGCCATCTTGGATTAAATTTCACCAGAAAGTCTGTCAGATATCCACCCAAAAGTGGTCCGGGAATTCCGCCGAGCACAAAAGCCAGCCCAAGATAGAACCCGACATCGGCTGTCGAAATGTCAAAGTTGCGAAGCATGATCGAGGCGAGCCAGGTGGCAAAGGCATAGCCGATAACGATCATAAAGGCATAAGCGAGTGTCACCCCGACATAGAGCCGGTTCTTCGCCAGAGAACTCAACGTGGCCAGCCATGATGTCCGCGCGTCACGCCAGTTTTCTGACTTTGTGGTCAGTACCATGTCGGGATAGAAACGACCTCGCTCGGGCTCTCTGACCGTGAGAAACAGGATTACCGCAAGCACGATGCCCGGCACCCCCAGCACGACAAAAGCCATGCGCCATCCCAGGAGGTCGGCGAAATACCCGCCGACCATCAACCCGACCGCAGTGCCGATCGTAGCCCCGAGCGTAAGGAAGCCCATGGCCCGCGCAAGTTCATGTTTCCGGAAATAGTCGGAGAGCAGCGACAATCCGGCGGGGCCGCTGCCGGACTCGCCGACACCCACGCCCATTCGGGCGATAAACAGCGTCCAGAAGCCTGTGGCAGCGCCGCACAGTGCAGTCATCAGGCTCCAGGTGGCAAGTGCCAACGCAACTATCGTCTTGCGGTTCTTGCGATCAGCGAGCCAGGCAATCGGGATGCTAAATGTCACGTAAAACGCGGTAAAGGCAAGGCCGGTCAGTAACCCGATTTGGGTGTCGGTGAGTGTGAAGGCCTTTTTGATATCTTCAAGAAGGATCGACAGGATCAGTCGGTCCGCAATGTTCAAGATCCCGCTCAGCGTAAATATCGCGAGCACGTAATAGCGATAGTGGCGGCTTTCACTCACTGACCATGTTCCTGCGCCCATTCCGAAAAGCTAGGTCTGGTGTGGGCCAAACAACACTAGCAGAAAGACGAGCCTTTTTGGGGGTGCCTTGGCGTTGCGTCGACTAAATCCTAACAATTTCAATCATCGCACCGCCGCACGTTTCGTGGTTATGCTGCTCTCCACGAGGAGAGTCTGATCGCAATGAACAAGCCAATCGAAAGAGGAAATTTCTTTGAGCCGGCGACGTTGATTGATCCGTTCGACTATTATCGTGCGGCCCATGTCGATGCTCCGATCTTGCCAGTGCCCGGGCAGAACCTGCACATTGTGTTCAACTACGACCTGGTTGCCGAAGCGACGGGGCGGACGGACGATTTTTCCAATGATTTTCAGGACCTGCTCGGCGGAACGCGTGCCCAAGACCCGGAGTTGAAGGCAATCCGTGAACAAGGCTGGCCAGCCGTTTCGACTCTGCTCACGGCCGATCCACCAGTCCACACACGGTTCCGCAAGCTGGTCAATCTCGCCTTTTCAATGCCCCGCGTGAATGCGATTGAAGCGGACATCCGGGCCAAGGTCATCAGCCTCATCGACAATTTTGCCGACCGAGGCGAATGCGAGTTTCTGAGTGACTTTGCGGTTCCCTTGCCGGTTGCGATGATCGCGAAACAGATCGGGCTTGATGATCAGTTGGAACAGGTCAAGAAATGGTCCGATTCGGCGGTCGACGTGTTGAGCCAGATGATCTCAAAGGAGCGCGAGATTGAATGCGCTAAAGACGGGATCGAATTTCAGCACGTCGTCAAGGCCAAGATAGACGAACGGCGCGCGAATGGCGGCGATGATCTGCTTAACGATCTCGTCCAGGCCCGTATCGAAGGCGAGCAGCCCCTCAATGACGCCGAAATTCTGTCAATCATGAACCAGTTCATGGTTGCCGGCAATGAAACGACCACATCGACTCTCGCCGGCGCGATGCTCCAGCTGATCCGCAACCCAGATCAATTGGCGAAGGCAGCAGCTGCAGCCGGTGGCAAGGACCCCAAGCTGATGGGCAATATGGTCGAAGAGGCATTGCGAACCGAAACGCCAACGGCTGGAATGTGGCGGATTGTGACTCGTGACACCAAACTGGGTGGCCATCGGATTGCGAAAGGGTCAATGCTGCACCTGCGATATGCTGCCGCCAATCGCGATCCGGCCAGGTTTCCTGATCCTGACAAGTTTGATGTCGAACGGCCCAATGCACGGTCTCATCTCGCTTTTGGAAAGGGCATCCACATGTGTGTCGGCAACATGCTTTCCCGCAAGGAAGTGACCGTGGCCTTCGATGAATTGCTGGTGCGGCTGACCAATTTTGAAATCGCGGATGAAGCTGCGGTTACCGTGCCACCAAACATGCTTCTTCGCGGCATTACCAAACTGCCCATTCGCTTTCGAAAGGTCGCATGACCGCGCGCCTGCCCCGCCCGCTGTGCTCAAAAGGACATCATCCAGTATGACTCAAACCCTTGAACCGATAGCGCCCAACCTTTGGACGAACGAAGCGGAACCACATTTGATCGGTGGTCGGCTGCCGAGCGGAAAGATCGTATTCCCCTTTCCTGACGGCGACGGAGCAGAGGGTGCCGAGCCTTATGCTTTATCCCGTACGGGCAAATTGTGGTCCTGGACGCGTCAGGATTTCAAGCCCAAACCGCCTTACGACGGACCGGAAATATTTGAACCGTTCTTGCTGGGCTATGTCGAATTGCCCGGCGAAGTCATCGTTGAAACCCGCATTGTCGATGCGTCGCTCGAAGATTTGCGGCTGGGGATGGCTATGGAGTTTGTTATCACGCCTTTCGATGATCATCGCTCAACCTATTCTTTTCGCCCGGAGAAAAAATCATGAGAGACGTCTATATCATTGGTGCCGGCATACACCCCTTTGGCCGAACCGAGGGCCGCTCCGGACGCGATCAGGGCGTCTTTGCAGTGCGTCAGGCGATGGCAGATGCCGGCCTCGAGTGGACAGACGTGGAATGCGCCTATGGCGGCTCCGCGGCTGCGGGAAACGCCGACATCATGGTCAACGAATTGGGACTGACCGGATTGCCCTTCATCAATGTAAGCAACGGCTGCGCGACTGGCGGAAGCGCACTGTCATCTGCGCGGAACGCAATTGCAGCGGGCGAATTTGATGTGGCGCTTGCAGTCGGCTTTGACAAACACCCACGCGGTGCCTTCAATGCCAAGCCAAGCGATTATGGCTTGCCCGAATGGTACGGCGAAACCGGCATGATGCTGACCACGCAATTTTTCGCTCTGAAGATCCAGCGCTACATGCAGCTTCATGGGATCAGCCGCAAGACGCTTGGCCGCGTTGCGGAAAAGGCGTTTCGCAACGGGGAGCATGCCGATCATGCGTGGCGGCGTTCGCAGGTGGATCTCGATACAATCCTCAACTCGCCGATGGTCAATGATCCGCTGACCAAATACATGTTCTGCTCGCCGGCCGAAGGAGCCGTGGCGCTGATTCTCGCAAGCGAAAAGAAGGTCAAGGAACTGGGCGCAGACGCAGTAAAGATCGCAAGTATTGCAGTCCGCACCCGGCCACCTGGATCATTCGAGGTTTTCTCCGCGTCAGTCGATATCGACAATGGCGGCAAGCCAACCGTGCTCGCGTCGACGGCCGCATATGAGCTTGCCGGCATTGGTCCGGATGACATTGCCGTCGCCCAGCTTCAGGACACTGAATCAGGCGCGGAGATCATGCACATGTCCGAAAACGGGTTCTGCAAGGACGGCGAACAGGAGCAGTGGATCGCTGAAGGGCGGACAGAAGTTACGGGCACACTGCCTGTCAACACCGACGGCGGATGCCTTGCCTGTGGAGAGCCCGTAGGCGCTTCAGGCCTGAGACAAGTTTATGAAAACACCGTGCAGTTGCGCGGACGCGGCGGCGGCAGGCAGGTGCCCAATGCCCCAAAGACTGCCTATAGTCATGTTTACGGCGCACCCGGACTATCCGGCGTGGCAATTCTGGAGAGATAGTATGGGGCGTA
>JANNLW010000306.1:0-1463 GCA_031397145.1 Sphingomonadales bacterium
TCCTGTAAACAGGAGCATGTTGTTTTGACGGGACTTTTAACCGTTCTGGATAGCGCGCAGTTTCGGTTCGGCGGCATCAAGCGCCAGCCGGATCTTGCCGATCAGTTTGGCGGTTCGCACGCAGGACCGCGACGGGGTCGAACGCAGTCATCGCTGGAGTCCATCTAATCCACCAACACAATCTTCCCGACATGCTGCTTTGTCAGAAAGGCTTCCTGTGCATCCACAATCTCTGCCAACGCGTATGTTGCCGCGACCAACGGCTTGATCTCGCCGCGTTCGATGTACCGCACAAGATTGGGAAACACCTCCAGCTCAAGCGCCGTACAGCCTGTCAGGCGCAGATCCTTGAGGTACAGCGTCCGCAGGTCGAGGTCGACCACCGGACCGGAAATGGCGCCGGCAACACCGTATCGCCCACCGCGTTTCAGGGTGTTGATGATCCCGCCAAATTGCGCGCCGCCGACAACGTCAACCGCTGCGTCGAAATGCTCGTTGCCGAAAAGCCCGACCAGATCAGCATCGCGGGGGATGATATAATCGGCACCCAATGCGCGAACGGATTCGGCCTTGTCGCCGCCTGCCATCGCGGTCACTTCCGAGCCACGCCTTTTCGCCAATTGCACGGCGGCTGAACCAACCCCGCCCGATGCCCCAGTGATCAGGACGCGCTCACCCGCAACCAATCCAATCCGCGTCAACATGTTTTCGGCGGCCGAGTACGCGCAGGGGAAGCTTGCCAGTTCGGCGTCGCTCAAATCGCTCTCGATCCGGTGCGCATGGACAGCGGGCACACTGGCATAGTCGGAAAAAGCTCCGTCCACTTCGGAACCGAAATAGGAAACATCATAAACGCTCGCGCCACGAAACGCGGGTTCAACCAGCACCCGCTCGCCAATTCTCTTGGGATCAACGTCCGAGCCGACCGCGACGATCCGTCCGCACGCATCCGCACCCTGAATACGCGGAAAATGGAACGCAGCGCCCGACCAGCCATCATCCGCCGCACCAGCGATACCCGCCGTCGCACCCACATCGGTCGCTTCTGCGACTGCCTTTGAATACCAGCCGATCCGCGTGTTGATGTCTGTATTGTTGACCCCCGCGGCACCAATGCGGATCAGAACATCTCCCGGTCCCGGTACAGGAACGGGCACATCATCGCGCAGTTCAAGCTTGTCGAACCCGCCATTGCCGGTCAGCAGGACGGCGCGCATCACGGTGGGCAAGCTCAATCGGCGCGCTCCAGACCGAACTGGGCCAAATACCATTTCTGGAACTTGATCACGCTGCCTTCCTGATCCGAATAGCGGCCCGGGCGATAGCGGCTGGACATGATCCCGGCCTGATTATTCTCGGTGATGATTTTATCCTGTGACGTTGTGGCATGATAGCCCCAGATCATCTTGTCGATATCTACCTCGGCCTCGGTCGCGCGGCCATCGACGAGCCAGATCATCTCG
>JANNLW010000429.1:0-1978 GCA_031397145.1 Sphingomonadales bacterium
TAATGTCCACCACGATTTGGGTATTAAGCGCGTAAAGCCGTCCAGATCTTTTTTTGCTTGGGAGCTTATTGATATGCGTAAGATCGTTTCTCTTTCTATGGTTGCTGCTGCTTCTCTCCTCGTCGTCGCTTGCGGCGGCAGCGAGCCAGCTGCGACAGACAATGCAGCCGTCACCGAAATGAATGCTGCTGACGCGATGGAAGGCACCACCAACGACGCGATGACCAATGTCGACGCGGCGACTGGTGCAGATGCCAACATGGCTGCTGACGCCACTGCGGCTGATGCCAATGCAATGGCGCCTGCCGCCAACGCTGCGGACGCTGCTGCCAAGTAATCGCCTTTTTGGCATTACTGGTCGGAATTGGGCCGTCCGGGAAACCGGGCGGCCTTTTTTCGTCTGTCCATTTCCGGTTAAGGTTCTCTGGCTACACCCGCCCGAAATGGACTGGATCATCATGCGTTCAAAGCTTGCTATCGTCATTACCTCATTAGGGGCGCTCTTCATGTTTGCCGCCCCAGCGCAAGCCCAGGGATATTGGGTCCCGCCGGATTTCTCTGGCCTGCCACTTTCGGGATATGAACCTGGTATGGGCGTCGCCCTGCCAAATGCGACCGAAGCCGAACAAAAAGCCGCGATCATATGGAATATGCGCGCAGGGTTGAACGTCGCAGCCTTGCAATGCGCTTTCGAGCCGACATTGCGTACGATGCAGAATTACAACGCTGTCTTGAGCGATCACAACGCCGAATTGACGTCGTCATTCAATGCGCTCGCGGCCTATTTCAAGCGCGTGAACAAGACCGCCGCTGCGGGACAAAAGGCGCTCGATACGTTTGGGACAAGGACCTATAGCGGCTTTTCGACCGTGCGCGCCCAAGTCGGATTCTGCTATGCTTCTTCGCGGATCGGGCGGATTGCGCTGTTTACTCCAAAAGGGCGCTTCATCGCGATGGCCCAACAGCATCTGCGCGAGTTGCGCAACAGCCTGACGGCACAGGGCGAGCAACAGTTCCGCCATCGCCTGCCGTATCGCCTCGCGCCACTCCCCAATTTCACCGACGAACGCTGCTGGAAAAAGAGCAAATATATCAACAGCTGCGGATTCCGTAGCTAATCAGGCAATGCCAACGATTTTGTGCGTTTGCGTCGAAAGCCGCCAGCGTGGATTTTCCATAATGAAATCGACGCACGCGCTGCGATTGGCTGCCAAATCGGGCCCGTCCATCGGCTGGATCAGGAAATGTGCAAAGTCCCAGCTTTCCATCGTTTTCCAGTCGCTGCCTGATTGCGGCCAGACCAGCTTCAGTTCGTTGCCTGATCTCTGGATCGTTTCGCTCCCGGCTTTTGGACTGATGCAAAGCCAGTCGATGCCCGGCACGGCTGCAATCGTACCATTGCTTTCCACGCCAATCTCAAAACCACGGACGTGAAGTGCGTCAATCAAGGCTTGATCGAGCTGGAGCATCGGCTCACCGCCAGTGATGACGACGTAGGGCGCAGCCCCTTCTGCGGCGCCCCAGCAACGGAGTGCAGCATCCGCCATGCATTCAGCATCGGGAAACTTGCCTCCGCCCTCACCATCTGTCCCAACAAATTCGGTATCGCAGAACCGGCAGATGGCGCTCGCCCTGTCCGCCTCCCTACCTGTCCACAGATTGCATCCAGCAAAACGCAGAAACACAGCGCGGCGACCGGTATGGACGCCCTCGCCCTGAAGCGTCAGGAAGAGTTCCTTGACCGAATAGGTCATGGCGCTGCGGGATCGACCAGGCCCGCTTCGGCAAAGCCTTTGGCACGAAGCCTGCACGAATCGCAGTGGCCGCAGGGTCGTCCCTCGGCTGTGGGATCGTAGCAGGACCAGCTAAGACCCGCATCTAGACCCAGCCGGGCAGCTTCGGCGGCGATATCGGCCTTGGTCATTGCTATCAGCGGGGAATGGACTCGAAAACCGTGGCCTTCCACGCCAGACTTGGT
>JANNLW010000476.1:0-2076 GCA_031397145.1 Sphingomonadales bacterium
ATATGTCGGCGCGGGAATATTCGAGCATCGTATCGCCCGCGAAGGAGACGTTGCACTTGGGCACGATCACCAGCGCAAGGCCCAGCGCCTTGATCAGCATGTCGTTGACCGACAGCTTCACGCCCCGGGCTTCAAGGCTGGCATTGAGCTCGCTGCGCAGCTTGAGGAGCGCATCGAGCCGGATATCAACCGTAAGATAAATATGCGGCACCTGTTGCTTGGATTCGGTCAGGCGACGCGCGATCGTCTTGCGCATGCCGGAGAGTTTGACCGCTTCGTGCGGGATTCCGAAATCGGGGATCGGGGCGGGAGCGGATGCCATTGGCATCACAGCCGGTGCGGCCATGGCCTGAGGAGTCCCGGACGCACCCTCAAGGTCAGCCTTTACGATCCGCCCGTTCGGCCCCGAACCCTTGATGCCTGAAAGGTCGATGCCCTGCGCAGCCGCCAGCCGCTTGGCGAGCGGCGAAGCGATGATCCGGTCACCGGAGTCAGCCTTCGCAGGAGCGGCGGGTGGTGGTGGCGCAACGGGGGCGGCTTCGGCCTTCGCTTCCGGCATCTTGGGGACTTCCACCTTGGGTGCAGGCTTTGCACTGGCATCCTCGCCTTCACCGGCAATCGTCGCGATGACTGTCCCGACCTTCACGCCTTCGGTGCCTTCGGCAATCATGATCGCGGTGATCGTGCCTTCATCGACCGCCTCGAACTCCATCGTTGCCTTGTCGGTCTCGATCTCGGCAATCAGATCCCCCGATTTGACTGTATCGCCCTCCTTCACCAGCCATTTGGCGAGGGTGCCTTCCTCCATTGTGGGCGAGAGAGCGGGCATTTTGAGTTCGATTGGCATCGGGCGGTTCACCTGTTCCTGCGAGTGCAGCACTTTACGTAACGGCAAGCGCGCACACACGCTAGAGCCAAGCCCTTGCGCAGCGCGAATAATTGCCGCAGGCTCACCCATATTGGGCCAATTGGGGAAGGCAAGCTTCGGGATGCGCACCTATCTGGTGATTATCGATGAGACGGAAGAAGCCGAGATCGCATTGCGCTTTGCGGCGCGGCGCGCTGCCAAGACTGCGGGCGGCCTTGAGATTCTTGTCATCATTCCGCGGCCCGAATTCGTTGCCTGGGGCGGCGTCCAGGCCACAATCGAAAGCGAAGCACGTACGCATGCAGAACGGGTTGTAAGGCATGCGATTGATACTCTGGCGCAGGAAACCCCGATCACGCCCAAGATTGCAGTCAAATCAGGTGACGCGGTTGCTGCGATCCGGGAAGCGCTTGCGGATAACCCCGAAATCGGCGCCCTGGTGCTTGCTGCAGCCAAAACAGGCAATCCCGGCCCGCTCGTCAACCATTTCGCGGGAGCCGATTCTGGCGGCCTGCCCTGCCCGGTGATGATCGTACCCGGGTCTCTGACGAACGAAGCGCTCGATCGGTTGAGTTAGCCCTGAAAACTAGAAGGCCCGGCCGCTCCCCCAAGCGACCGGGCCTTTGCCCCGTTCGGTACGACGCGCCAGACTAGCAGGCGCAGCGTTGCTTCGGGCGGGGCTTCCAGGTTCGGCGCGCGATCCGCTTGCGCGGTGCTGCACCATAAATCACTTCTTCGGTTGTCGTCGTTGTGGTGGTGATGATCGGAGCAGACTGGAACGTGATCGTCGTCATCATCGGTGCACCCCAGCCATAGCTGTAATAATAACCCGGCGCGCCATAATAGACATTACCACGACCGTCACGATCGGCCCGGTGCGGAACCGAACCGCCATATCGACCGTCATAGGCTCCGTTGTAAACTTGCGTGGGCTGGCCCTCATAATGGCCAGTCCAGGTTCCGGTCCAGCGCCCCTGATAGGTTACGTCGCCCCTCTCCGCATTGCGATAATCATAGGGCAGCGGATGATCGCCACCTTGCATCTGTGCGACATGAACATGACCGGCAGTCGCAGGCATCGTCGTGACGGTCGTTGTGACAGTGTTCGATGTTGGGGCAACAACCTGACGTGTCGCTTGGGATTGCACGACCGTCGGCGCGGCATGAACATGTCCTGCTTCAGCCGGCTTGCGATCGGTCGCTGCGGC
>JANNLW010000497.1:0-3838 GCA_031397145.1 Sphingomonadales bacterium
CGTTCGCGGCGGCATTGACCGTGGCATCCGCATCCTGAGCGAAGCCAATATGTGGGTCGCTGTTGCGCTCCTTGTCTTCATTCTGGTCACAGGCCCGGCCATGCGCTTGCTTGGCGATATCGGTACCAACATCGTCAACTATCTTGCATACCTTCCGGCACTCTCCAATCCTGTCGGTCGGATCGATACCGAATTCTACAACGATTGGTCAGTCTACTACTGGGCCTGGTGGATCAGTTGGGCGCCCTTTGTTGGCATGTTCATGGCACGCATTTCTCTCGGTCGCACCGTGCGCGAGTTCATCGCGGGGGCCATGATTGCACCGAGCCTGCTTGGCATCATCTGGCTCACCATCTTTGGCGATGCGAGCATTGCACAAATCGTCGCAGGGAATGCGCCTGACCTCGCCAATGCGTCGCTTGACACGCAGTTGTTCGTCTTGCTCGGATCGCTTCCCTGGGCGCAGGTGACATCGTTCGTCTCGATTGGCCTGATCCTGATCTTCTTCGTGACGGGTTGGGACTCAGGCACGCTCGTCATCGATACTATGACGGCGGGTGGACGAACCGATACGCCATTGCGGCAAAAGGTTATCTGGCTATTCGCGGTGGGAGGGATTGGCGTTGTATTGTTGCTGAGTGGCGGACTGATTTCGCTTCAGGCAGGGGCGATCGCCACTGGTTTGCCGCTGGCTCTGGTTCTGTTGCTGATGTGCGTGGGAACTCTGAAGGGCTTGTTGGCGTTGCATCGCGCCGGATAGAGTGGTTTCTTCTCTATTGAACAATCGTTCAAGATGGAATAAATCGCCATGATGCGCACTGACCCAGAGATTCGGCGACCACTAATCATTGCTGCAGCAATCAAGACTTTGGCTGATATCGGCATCGTTGAATTTACGTTCAGCGAAGTTGCTTCCCGCGCGGATGTGTCGGCCAGTTTGATTGTCCATTATTTCGGAGACAAGGAGGCGCTGCTCGAAGCGGCGTTTCGCTCCATCGTCCGCCGTCTGAATGACTATGCCATTGCGCGGCTGCGCATGGCAGACGGGCCGCGTGCGCGAGTTGAGGCGCTGGTTGAGGCGCATTTGGGTCACAATGAATTTGCCGAGGAAACTGCGCGGGTCTGGTTGTCCCTTTGGGGGCAGGCGCTGCATGTGCCGCGACTTGCAAGGGTTCAGCGCGCGCATCAACGGCGGATGCTTTCCAACCTGCGTTTTGATCTTCGGAAACTGGTTGATGCCAGCGAAGTCGGACGGCTTTCCGAAACCATCGCGTCGATGATTGACGGAGTCTGGTTGCGTTCGGCCATGACCGGCGGTTCCGCCCTCCAGAGCGGCCTTGCGCGTGACTTGATCCTTGATTTTATTGCCCGCAACGTTGGGGCTGGCTTGCCTAAACCTGCGGCGGAGAGCTTTGACACGATAAATCCTGCGAATGGGGACGTTCTGGCAACCATTCGGATCGATGGAGCCGCAGACGTTGATCGCGCAGTGGCGCGTGCAGCGGAAGCACAAAAGCGATGGGCCAAGGTACCTGGCGTTCAACGCGGACGCATTCTCCATCGCGCGGCCGCGCTGCTGGTTGAGCGCAATGAGGCGCTGGCGCGGCTTGAAACGCTTGATACCGGCAAGCCCATTCAGGAGACGATTGCAGTTGACGTGCTTTCTGGGGCGGACTGCATCGAGTATTTCGCTGGACTTGCACGGACGATCGCGGGCGAATATGTGGATCTTGGGACTGGCGCATTCGGCTATACGCGGCGTGAGCCACTAGGTGTGGTTGGCGGTATCGGGGCATGGAACTATCCGATCCAGATTGCCTGCTGGAAATCCGCACCTGCGCTGGCCTGCGGCAATGCGATGATCTTCAAGCCTGCCGAACTTACGCCGCTCACCGCTGTCGAGCTTGAAAAAATCTATCGCGAAGCCGGATTACCCGATGGGCTGTTTCAGGTTGTTCAAGGCAAGGGCGATACTGGGCGCTTGCTCAGCCTTCATCCGGGAATTTCAAAGATGTCACTGACAGGCGAGGTCGGCACCGGCAAGAAGGTTATGATTGATGCTGCCAATACTCTCAAATATGTGACTCTCGAACTCGGCGGCAAATCGGCGCTGATCGTCTTCGAGGATGCCAATCTGGATGAAGCTGTTTCGGGCGCCTTGCTCGCGAATTTCTATTCGGCAGGGGAAGTGTGCACCAACGGCACCCGCGTTTTCGTCCATCGCAATGTGCGTGATGCCTTCCTTGCGAAACTGAAGACTCGGACGGAAGCAATGGTGGTCGGTGATCCGCTCGATCCGGCGACGCATGTTGGCGCCCTGATTTCACAGGCACATATGGAAAAGGTGCTCGCCTATGTTGCGCTTGGTGAACGGCAGGGGGCAAAATTGCTGACAGGTGGCAAACGTGTAACGCACGGCGAACTGGCGCGCGGAGCTTTTGTTGCGCCTGCCATATTTACAGGCTGCAGCGATGACATGGCCATAGTCCGCGAGGAGATTTTTGGCCCCGTCATGGCGGTTCTTGATTTTGATGATGAAGAGGAAGTGATCGTGCGTGCCAATGCGACCGAATTTGGCTTGGCCGCAGGCATTTTTACCAACGACCTTACGCGCGCACACCGGGTCATTGCGGCACTTGATGCGGGTACGTGCTGGATCAACACCTATAATATCACGCCAATCGAGTTGCCTTTTGGTGGCAACAAGCAATCCGGTCTCGGGCGTGAAAATGGCCGGGCTGCGATCGAGCATTACACCCAGTTGAAGAGTGTCTATGTCGCGATGGAGCCGATTGATGCGCCATACTGAAAGCTGCGATTATATCATTGTCGGCGCGGGTTCTGCCGGCTGCGTGCTCGCGGACCGGTTGAGTGCAGACGGGCAGAGCATCCTGATTCTTGAATATGGTGGATCTGACCGCTCGGTCTTCATCCAGATGCCGAGTGCGCTTGCCATTCCGATGAATACGAAAAGATATAACTGGCATTATGAGAGCGAGCCCGAGGCTGCGCTAGGCGGTCGGCGGTTGCACACACCGCGTGGCAAGGGCCTGGGGGGATCATCCTCGATCAACGGGCTTGTCTATGTGCGTGGTAATCCGCTTGATTTCGAACGATGGCAAGAGGAAGGCGCACAAGGCTGGGGCTATGCCAATGTGCTTCCCTATTTCAAACGGGCCGAGCGCCATTCCGAGGGCGGTGACACCTATCGCGGCGCCGACGGTCCGCTCGATACGACATACGGCCAACTGAAAAATCCGCTCTATCGGGCTTGGATCGATGCGGCGCGTCAAGCGGGCTATCCTGTGACCGATGACATCAACGGCGCGCAACAGGAAGGCTTTGGCCGGATGGACATGACAGTGCGTGACGGCGCCCGCTGCAGCGCGGCCAAGGCGTTCCTGCGCCCCGCCATGAGGCGTCCCGATGTCCGGGTCATAACCCATGCACTTGCCACGCGCGTGCTGTTCGAAGGCAGGACGGCAGTTGGCATCGAATATGAACGCGGCGGGCAGTTGTTTCAGGCCCGGGCCAATCGGGAAGTGATCCTTTCCGGTGGCCCCATCAATACACCACAATTGCTCAAGCTTTCAGGCATCGGTCCTGCCGCCGAACTCCGCGAACAGGGCATCGCCGTCCTTGCGGATCGGGCGGGGGTCGGTGCCAACCTGCAGGATCATCTCGAATTCTACTTCCAGATGGCCTGCACCCAGCCGGTCTCGCTCTATCCGGCGATGAGCATCTTCGCGAAAGGACTGATCGGCGCCCGTTGGCTGCTGTTCCGCAACGGCCTTGGCGCGACGAACCATTTCGAAAGCTGCGGCTTTATCCGGAGCCG
>JANNLW010000296.1:0-2804 GCA_031397145.1 Sphingomonadales bacterium
CGCCGCTCAAGCTAGCCATCGTTGGACGACCAAATGCCGGCAAATCGACCCTGGTCAACAAGATGCTCGGCGAAGACCGGATGATTACGGGCCCAGAGGCCGGAATTACAAGGGATTCAATCTCGATCGACTGGTCGTGGCGGGACGAAGAGGGGCAGGATCGCCAGGTTCGACTGATTGATACCGCCGGGTTGCGCAAGAAATCGAAAGTGGATGACAAGCTCGAACGCCTGTCCGCTGCCGATACGCGGCACGCGATCGACTTTGCGGAAGTCGTTGTCCTCCTTCTTGATGCAACGCGCGGGCTTGAAGCACAGGATCTGAGGATCGCTGACCAGATTTTCGAGGAAGGCCGGGCGATGGTCATTGCCCTCAACAAATGGGACACGGTTGAACAGGGATCTGCGCTCTATCAGGGCATACGCGGAGCACTCGACGATGGGTTTGCGCAGGTGAAGGGCGTGCCGCTGCTCACCCTTTCAGCAGCGACCGGAAAAGGCATCGACACGCTGCTACAGGTTGCGTTCGAGACACGCGAGGCTTGGAGCAAGCGCGTCACGACCGGGCAACTGAACCGTTGGTTTGAAACCGCGATCGAAAAAAATCCGCCACCTGCCCCCGGTGGCAAACGGATCAAGCTGCGTTACGTGACCCAGATTAAATCGCGTCCACCAAGTTTTGTCATATTCGGCACGCGCGTCGACGCGCTTCCTGAAAGCTATCGTCGTTACCTGATGAACGGCATCCGCCGCGAACTGGGATTTGGCGCTGTGCCTGTGCGCCTCACACTTCGTGCGCCAAAAAACCCGTTCGGAAAACAATCCGACTAGTCGGTGACAAATCGCTGACTGGACGGTTCCAGCCCTGGCGGATAGACTCCAGCCTACTGTTCTTTCTCCATAAGGTTCGGCCATGAAACTTTTCCACTCTGTAGCCGTCGTCGCATTGGTCCTGGCCAATCCTGCGCTTGCCAGACCTTCGAACAACGCTGCGAAGGCCATTGCGCGGGCAATCGCTGACCCTGCTCGACCTACTGATGACGTAAAACGCGATGAGGCACGCAAGCCAGCAGGCATCCTCGAATTCGCCCAGATCAGGCCAGGTGACAAAGCCATCGACTTCATCATGGGCGGCGGATACTTCACCCGCCTCATGGCCAGGACGGTCGGACCAAAAGGCAGGGTCTATGCATATCAGCCGGCCGAATTCATCAAATTCCGGGCGCAATATGCTGATGAGCAGAACAAGGTAGCAGGTGCCTATACGAATATAACACCGGTCAACAACTCACTGGGCGCACTCAATTTTCCAGAGAATGTGAATCTCATTTTCACTGCACAGAATTATCATGACCTTCACCTTGCCGCTTTCCCGGCGGGCGCGGTGGATGCGGTAAATGCGGCACTGTTCAAGGCGCTCAAGCCCGGCGGTGTCCTGCTGATTATCGATCATGCAGCAGTCGCAGGTTCAGGAGCACGCGACTCGAATACCTTGCACAGGATCGATCCGGACACGGTCAAGGCAGAACTCGAAAAGGCCGGATTCAAATTCGAAGCAGAGTCTCCGCTTCTTCGCAACCCAGAAGATCCGCGCACGCAACTTGTCTTCGATGCTGCGATCCGTGGCAAGACCGACCAATTCGTCTACCGGTTCCGCAAACCGCGCTAGGATGCATCTTTCGCATACGGAAGCGCGGTCAGGATGAAAAAGGCAGACATCTTCGAATTATATCGCCGTTTTGCCGACGAAAATCCCTCGCCCGAAACAGAGCTCCACTTCGGCAACCATTACCAACTGCTCGTCGCCGTCGTCCTGTCTGCACAATCGACGGATGTCGGGGTCAACAAGGCGACACAAATACTGTTTGAGGACGTCAAGACACCGCAGCAGATGATTGAGCTGGGTGAGGCCGGTCTGAAAGAGCATATCAAGACGATCGGCCTGTTCAATGCCAAGGCAAAGAATGTCATCGCCCTCTCGGAAAAGCTCGTCGCCTTGCATGGCGGACAGGTCCCCGCCGATCGCGATGCGCTGGAAAAACTTCCCGGAGTTGGCCGCAAGACCGCCAATGTCGTAATGAACTGCGCATTCGGCGCGGAAACATTTGCAGTCGACACGCACATTTTTCGCGTCGGAAACCGCACCGGACTGGAGCCGGGAAAGACCGTTCTTGCAGTCGAGAAACAACTCGAGGCGAAAACCCCTGCCCCGTTCCGCGTCGGTGCGCACCACTGGCTGATCCTGCACGGCCGCTATACGTGCAAGGCACGAACACCCGAATGCTGGCGTTGTGTCGTCGCTGACCTGTGTGCGTTCAGGCCCAAGTCAGAATTGAAGGCGAATAAAGCCAGAACAAGGACTTAAGGAGAAACGACATGCGGACCTGGGCACTCGTGATCATCGCATCAGCGCTCGCCAGCGGCGGAGCAGCCATTGCAAAACACGAACCAAAAGCGCCACCCGAAGCGCGCGAAACCGGTGCTGCGGTCGATTGCATTCCCATTGTCCAGATCCGCGAAAGTCGCGTGCGCAGTGACCAGGTCATTGATTTCCGGTCGAACGGCAAGAAATGGTATCGCAATACCCTGCCCTATAGTTGCCCCTCACTCGGTTTTGAGGAGCGTTTTTCCTACAAGACTTCACTCAGCCAGCTTTGCTCGACCGACATCATTACGGTTCTCTACACGACAGGCGGACGGCTTGAACCAGGTGCGAGCTGCGGGCTTGGCAAGTTCCAGCCTGTCGAGCTGCTGAAAGTTGCAAAGTAGGCCATAGTAGATTTTGAGGGGTAGCGCGCCATTCCC
>JANNLW010000298.1:0-2641 GCA_031397145.1 Sphingomonadales bacterium
GCAATGGCGGTGAACGGGGTCGAAAAGGTCGTGAAATTTGATGACGCCGTTCTCGTGGTCGGCAAGGGCTATTGGCCGGCGATCAAGGGATTACGGGCACTGTCCCCCAACTTCAGCGATGGCGGACATGGGCAGGTATCCACAGCGTCCGTGTTTGAAGCGCAGGATCGCGCACGCAAGGCGGGGAAAGCTGAAGACGAAGGGGGTGAAGGCGATGTTGCTGCTGCTTTCGCATCAGCCGGAAAGTCCATCCATGAAGCCGATTTCCGCGTGCCGTTTCTCCATCACGCGATGATGGAACCTTTCGCGCTCACCGCGCACTACAAGGATGGCAAGCTTGATGTCTGGGGCGGATTGCAGGACCCGCTTGCATCGAAAATGATTGCCGCAAAGGCCGCCGGTCTGGACGGCGATGATGTGACTTTCCATCCGATGATCATGGGCGGTGGGTTTGGTCGGCGCTTCCCCGACAATTGCGAAATCATCGGCCAGGTGGCCAGGCTCGCCATGCAATCGCCCTATCCGGTCAAACTGATCTGGTCGCGTGAGGAAGAAATCCGGCAGGGCACCTATCGCCCGCAATCGTCGAGCCATCTGAAGGCGGCGCTTGGTAAGGGTGGTACGATCACTGGCTGGCAGAACGACTATGTGCAGAGCGAGACTGCCGAAGGTGAAGTCACGTTTATCTATACGATCCCGGCCGTATCGCGCAGGCAAATCGCTTATCAATCCAACCAGAAGGATGGTCCCTGGCGCTCGGTCAACAGCACCCAGCAGGGCTTCTACAATGAATGTTTCATGGATGAACTGGCAGAGAAGGCGGGCGTCGATCCTTATGAATTCCGTCGCAAGCATTTGAAGCCGGGATCGCGTCATCTCGCCGTTCTGGATACTGTGGCGAAACGCAGCGGATGGGGAGGCCCATTGGAAAAAGACGTCGGGCGCGGGATTGCGATTGTGGAATCCTTTGGAACGATCGTTGCCGAAGTCATTGAGGCCTCGATGGGTGCAGATGGCCGTCCCAAGGTGCACAAGGTGTTTGCGGCGGTTGATTGCGGGACCACGGTCAACCCGCTGAATGGGGCCGCGCAGATCGAAGGCGGAATCATCATGGGCCTTTCGGCCACGATTGGTGAAGCGATCACGCTCGACAAGGGAGCAGTCGTGCAAAGCAATTTCAACGACTATCCGATCCTGACGCTCGCCGAATCTCCCGCCAGCATTGATGTCCATTTCATCGAAAGCGATGCTCCATTGGGCGGCCTTGGAGAGCCCGGTGTACCGCCTTCGGCGCCAGCGCTGGCGAACGCCTTGTTCTCTGCAACGGGAAAACGCGTCCGGACCTTGCCGATCGTTGCAAACACCTGATCGGCGGGTCTAAGGCGGGCTCCCATCTGCAGTGCTCCGGGGGCCAGCCATGCCGACCATGATCCGTGAAACCGATATCATCGAGAGCGTTGCCGACGCGCTCCAATATATCTCCTATTATCATCCGATGGATTATATCCGTGCGCTGGGTGTCGCTTATGAAGCGGAGAAGGGGCCAGCGGCGAAGGATGCGATTGCGCAGATCCTGACCAACAGCCGCATGTGCGCCGAAGGACATCGCCCGCTTTGCCAGGATACGGGGATCGTCACGGTCTTTGTCAAATGGGGGCAGGGCTGCACGCTCGATTCTGAGCGTTCGCTGCAGGACGTCGTCGATGAGGGCGTGCGTCGCGCCTATCTCCACCCCGAGAACAAGTTGCGCGCCTCGATCCTCGCCGACCCTGCCTTTACGCGTGTCAATACGCGCGACAATACGCCGTGTGTGCTCAACGTCGAAATGGTGCCGGGCCATCATGTCGACGTGCAAGTGGCAGCAAAGGGCGGGGGCAGTGAGAACAAATCGAAGTTCAAAATGCTCAACCCGTCGGATTCGATTGTCGACTGGGTGCTCGAAATGATCCCACAGATGGGGGCTGGCTGGTGCCCGCCGGGGATGCTGGGCATCGGCATTGGCGGGACAGCGGAAAAGGCGATGACGCTCGCCAAGGAATCGCTGATGGGCGATATCGACATGGCGCAGTTGAAGGAACGCGGGCCGCAGAACGATATCGAGCGGTTGCGGATCGAGATTTTTGACAAAGTCAATGCGCTGGGCATCGGCGCACAGGGGTTGGGGGGGCTGGCCACGATCCTTGACGTCAAGATCATGGACTATCCGACCCATGCGGCGTCCAAGCCGGTTGCGATGATTCCCAATTGCGCCGCGACCCGCCATGCCCATTTCCATCTTGACGGTTCCGGTCCTGCTTTTCTTGAGCAACCCAAACTTTCCGACTGGCCCGATGTGAACTGGACTCCTGACAAGGCTGCGATCCACGTCGATCTCGACACTTTGACACCTGAAATCGTTACCAGCTGGAAGCCGGGCGACCGTTTGCTCCTTAATGGCAAGATGCTCACAGGCCGCGATGCCGCGCACAAGCGGATCGCGGACATGCTCGCCAAGGGAGAGGCATTGCCGGTCAGTTTCAAGGGTCGCGTCATCTACTATGTCGGACCGGTTGATCCGGTGCGTGACGAGATTGTCGGCCCCGCAGGCCCGACCACGGCGACCCGCATGGACAAGTTCATGGACATGATGCTCGATCAAGGC
>JANNLW010000005.1:0-1969 GCA_031397145.1 Sphingomonadales bacterium
AATAATGGTGTACGAAACATGGGAGCGACATCGGGTGCGCCCCTTGCGTGGCCCCAGACCTGCATCAGCCCGAACAATTCGAAATGGTTGAGAAGAAAAGTGCTCACAAGCACGATCAGCCAGCCTAGCCCGAACAATGCGAAGATCACCCCAACCGCAATGGGTTGATCGACGTCCCAAATCGTCCCCGAAATGGGCTTCCAGAAAAGGAACATCAAGATCAGGGCCAAGCTTGAAAGCAGCACATAGACACTGCGCTCGATCGCTGGCGGCACAATTTTCGTCCAGCCTCGCTTGAATCCTGGTCGCGCCATGACACTGTGTTGAACGCCGAACAGCGCGACAAGGGCAAGGTCGATCAAAACCGCCGGCCAAAGGCCCACCTCTCCGCCACCACGATTGACCGTGTACGGCACGCCGGGCAGATCCCCGACAAAAGCGATCAGGTAGAGGAAAGTCGCAAAGAAAACGAAATACGCGATGACGCCGAACAACAGGTAGATCATGCGAGTCATGGTCGCTCTCCCCCAGTTTGCGGTCGCCATTCTAGCCTGTAACAGGAACGACACAAGCTTGTTCTCTTGCAGGGTCGCGACCTGAAAATGAATGAGACCGCCATCGCGCTTTATGATCGGCCCTGCTAGAAAGAGCAGATGATCGATGTTGACACACCATTGAGCCCCATCCCCAATCGCCGCATCGCGCTACTGATCGATGCAGATAACGTCTCGCATGCAAGAATCGCGGCCATCCTGGCGGAGCTCTCCAAATATGGCACGGCAAACATTCGACGGGCCTATGGCGATTGGGCGAGTGCGGGTCTAAAGGGGTGGAAAGACAAGCTCCACGAATTCGCGATCCGACCGATCCAGCAATTCAGCTATTCGGTGGGGAAAAATGCTACCGATATCGCGCTGGTTATTGACGCAATGGAGCTCCTATACACGCAAAAGCTTGACGCATTCTGCATCGCTTCGAGCGATGGCGACTTTACACCGCTGGTGATGCAGCTTCGCGCCAATGGCCATGACGTTTATGGTTTTGGGGAGCGCAAGACACCCGATCCATTCGTCAATGCCTGCACCACCTTTCTCTACATTGAAGGACTTGATGCGTCCGCAGCGCAAGCGACTGTCATCGACGAACAGCAAAAAAGTCCCAAAGCCGGGAAACCGAGGGTAGCAAAACCCCTTTCGCAAGATACCAAGCTCGTTGCCATACTGAGAGGCGCGGTCGAAGCCAGCGCGAAAGAGAATGGATGGGCCTTGCTGTCGGCAGCGGGCAGCGCAGCCAAACGACAGGCACCGATTGATCCCCGCAACTACGGCGCAAAGAATTTTCCGGTACTGTTTGAAGCTACAGGGCTGTTTGAGATCGTTAAAGCGGACAACGGCGACTCTTATGTTGCCGATAGGCGAAACAGCGAGCGCACCTCGCATCCCAATCAGGATGTCGCCTGATCGAGACAAAAAAAGCGGCCCGATAATTGCTTACCGGGCCGAGGAAGAAACCGCATTTGCAGTCCCTTGGGTCGCACGACTCACTCTAGTGAAGTTTCATTTCTCTTCAGTGACAAAGATCACACTGGAGAAACATTCCGCGATCTCGATAGGCATCTTGATCAGGCTTCTACCGGTGGCTCAGCGTAAGAACCAGCCTTGCTGATCACGTCATCCGGGGTTGCCAAAATTCCAAGATACATGTCGTGCGGATAGAACATATGAGGTTTAACCGGATCGTAGCTTGGCTGGGGCTCTCCACCCACCCCGGCATAAGGCGGCGGCGCTTTGAATAGTTCGGCCTCGTCCAAAGAAATGCCGGCCTTTTCAAGCACTGCAGGATCAATCCATCGCGCCGGATCAATTCCCGAAACCATAGCAGCCACTTCGAGAGTCAGTTGATCCGGCCCTGCAAAATAGATGGATTTGCAAAAGCCGTGATCTAGTGGGCCAATAACATTCACCCCATG
>JANNLW010000303.1:0-5299 GCA_031397145.1 Sphingomonadales bacterium
GTCGAATCCAGTTGCGCAATGTGCCACGATTATCACGTTGATTCCGGTGCGCCTTGGCAGACGCGGGAAAAGGTCGACCGTGCCAAGGGACAGCCGCGATTCAACCTGACAATTGCGAGTGCTCGTTGATTAAACTGTCCCGAAACAATGCTGTCACAAACAAGGCATTGACGGTATATCCCAAGTCATTGCAGTGTCGGCATTGTTGCTGCGCTCCTGCTGCAGGGCCAAGAATTCAATGTTGATCGCGCAAGTAACAGATATCCATCTCGGCTTTGAACCGGACAACCCGTCCGAGTTTAACCGCAAGCGCCTTGACCAGGTCATTCGTCAGCTCATCGCGATGAAGCCGCAGCCCGATATGCTGCTGGCAACAGGGGATCTTGTCGATCGCGGCGATGGCGACTCCTATCGCAACCTGCGCAATGCGCTCGACATCTGCCCTTTCCCGGTCTGGTTGTGCATTGGCAATCACGATGATCGGGCCAATTTCTCAATATTGTATCCGGAAATTCCGGTGGTCGATGGATACGTCCAGTATGAAGTTGAAACCGCCGAGCTGCGCTTACTGTTCCTCGATACGCTGGAGGACGGGCGACACGGCGGTGCCTTTTGTGAAACGCGCGCGCATTGGCTCAAGCAAAGGCTTGCTGAAAAACCTGACACCAAGACCCTGATCGTCATGCATCATCCGCCCGTTGAAGTCGGGATCGCATGGATGAACACCCATGCTGACGAACCCTGGGTGGCACGGGTTGCCGATGCGATCCAAGGTCACGACCAGATTGTCGGGATCGTCTGCGGCCATCTTCACCGCCCCATTACTGTGGGCTGGCAAGGTACGACGATTGCCATCTGTGCTTCAACCGCCCCACAAGTTGCGCTCGACCTTGGGCCGATCAACCCGGAAGCGCCCGATGATCGCCCGATGATCATCGCCGACCCGCCCGCTTTCGCGCTCCATCTCTGGAACGGGCGAGATTTTGTCAGCCATTTCGACAATGCCGACGATCATGTCGTGCTCGCCCGGTTTGATGAAAAAATGCAGGGCCTTGTGCGCAGCCTGATCAACGAACGACCGGTCTAATCGGGGTAGCGTGCCTCGACGAAATACAGTCCGTCTGCCGGGGCATTGAAGCCCAGAGCCGCGCGATCCTTGGCGTTAAGCGCGGCTTTCAAATCGTTCGCGCTCCATTGACCGCGTCCGACCATCATCAGGCAACCCACCATTGAACGGACCTGGTGGTGAAGGAAAGAACGAGCGGCGGCTTCGATTTCGATCTCGCTGCCAAATCGACGCACGGTCAAGCTGTCCAGCGTTTTGACGGCGCTTGCCGACTGGCAATGGATCGAACGGAAAGTGGTGAAATCATGATGGCCTACCAGAAGCTGCGCGGCCTTGTGCATCGTTTCAGCATCAAGCGGGTGCGGAACCCGCCACGCCCTTCCGGCATCAAGCGCCAGCGGAGGCCGTCTGTTCACGATGCGGTAGGTGTAGCGGCGACCGATGCACGAAAACCGTGCGTGCCAATCATCCGCAACCGTCCCGCAGGAAAGGATTGAGACCGGCATCGGCCTCAGCTTTGCGTTCAAACCTTCCATCAGTCGAAACGGAGTGATGGGCTTGGCAATGTCGCAATGCGCGGCCATCGCCTCTGCATGGACGCCGGCATCGGTGCGTCCGGCAGCGTGAAGTGTCACGCTCTCGCCCGTAATCGCCTTGGCCGCCTCTTCGATTGCGGCCTGCACCGTCGGCCCATGAGGCTGTCGCTGCCAGCCCATGAACGGGCGTCCGTCATATTCGACAATCAGGCGGAAACGCGTCATCCCAGCTGCGTCCCTGCCGGTATCTTGAGACCACGCAGCAATGCCGCGGGAGTCATCGCGGCCTTGCCCGCGCGTTGGACCAAAAGGGGGCGGATAACGCCGGGATTGCACTGGATGCCAAGCCGATCATCCATCACTTCGCCCGGCCGCGCGCTGTTGCTCTGTTCTGCCTGGGCCGCAAGAATGCGGAATCGTTCGCCACCAAGCTCGAAAAATGCGCCGGGGGAGGGCGCAAAGGCACGGATCTGGCGTTCAATCTGCGGAGCGGAAATCATGAAATCGAGCCTTGCCTCGGTCTTGTCGATCTTCGCGGCATAGGTGACGCCCATTTCCGGCTGGCGCTGGGGCGAATAGGCTTCGGGTTCGGACAGGACCTGGACAAGCAATTCCGCCCCGATTTCGGCAAGCTCCGCGGTCAGCAGCCCTGCCGTCTTGTTTTCTATCTCTGTATGCACCGTTGCCAGCATCGGGCCGGTATCGAGCCCAGCCTCCATCTGCAGGATGGTGACGCCAGTCATGACATCGCCCGCGAGGATCGCCCGCTGGATCGGCGCGGCCCCGCGCCAGCGTGGCAGGAGTGACGCGTGGACATTGATACAGCCAAGACGGGGTGCATCGAGCACAGCCTGCGGGAGAATCAGGCCATAGGCCGCGACGACCGCGACATCGGCACCCAGCGCCATAAACTCTCGCTGTGCGTCAGGATCGCGCAATGTGACCGGCGTCTTGACGTCAATTCCAAGCAATTCTGCCTGCGCATGGACGGGCGAGGGAGTCAGCGCCTTGCCTCTCCCGGCGCGGCGCGGCGGCTGGGTGTAGGCCGCAACAACATGATGCCCGTTCGCCACGAGCAAATCGAGGCTTGGTACCGCAAATTCGGGCGTTCCCATGAAAATGATCTTCATTTGCCCCCTCAACCCCTTGGCAGGACAATGCGCAACCCCCTATCGTGTGCGCAATGGCAGGCCAAGAGATCGAAACATTGGTGCAGGCACTCGCGCGGCTCCCCGGATTGGGGCCGCGTTCAGCGCGGCGCGCCGTGCTTTATTTGCTGAAAAAGCGCGAAGGGGCGCTGGCGCCCTTGCTCCGTGCGCTGGAAGGGGTCAACGAAACGCTCGCGACGTGCGATATCTGCGGCAATGTCGATACAACCAGCCCGTGCGGGATATGCCGTGATCCTCGCCGCGATTCGCGCATGCTCTGTGTGGTGGAGGATGTTCCCGATCTTTGGGCGCTTGAACGGTCGCGGCTTTTTCCGGGCAGGTTTCACGTTCTTGGCGGGCGGCTCTCGGCGCTCGATGGCATTCGTCCGGAGGATCTGGGCATCGACTCGCTTGTTGCGCGAATCGCCGGCGGCGACGTCGATGAAGTCGTCCTCGCGATGAATGCCACGCTCGATGGCCAGACGACGGCGCATTACCTCGTCGAGCGCCTCGCATTGCATCCCGTGCGGATCACCCAGCTTGCGCATGGCCTTCCGGTGGGGGGCGAGCTGGATTATCTTGACGACGGAACATTGGCGCAGGCGTTGAGGGCACGACGTCCAGTCTCTTGACCCTTGCCGACAGAATTCTTACCTGAGCGCAAATGGCTATCCTCTCGATCCTCGAAGCGCCCGATCCGCGGCTCAAGGTGGTTTCCACTCCGGTGGAGACGTTCGACGATGCGTTGCAGACGCTGATCGATGACATGTTCGAGACGATGTATGCCGCACCGGGCATCGGGCTGGCGGCGGTGCAGGTTGGTGTGCCGCATCGGTTGCTCGTGATTGATCTTCAGGAACGAGATGAGGAAACCGACGCAACGATCAGAAATCCAAAGATATTCATAAATCCGGAAATTCTTGAATTCTCCGATGAGAGGGCTGTTTACAACGAAGGGTGCCTATCGGTTCCCGAACAATATGCCGATGTCGAACGCCCTGCAGTGATCCGCGCCCGTTGGCTCGATCGCCGTGGAAAGAAGCACGAACAAGAGATCGACGGCATGCTGGCGACCTGCCTTCAGCATGAAATGGATCACCTCGAAGGCATCCTCTTCATCGACCATCTATCGAAACTGAAGCGCGACATTGTATTGAAGAAACTGCAAAAAGCGCGCCGCCTGGCCGCCTAGGGTGTGCCAAGTGATCCGCACCGGATTGAGTTAAATTGATGGATTGGGTGGTGACCTCAACCGGTCGTTTGCCGAAATTGGCGACACGCAGCCTCGTTCGGGTCAAGCATGTCCGCTATCGACGGCCAGCAAACGGGGATCGATTCCCTGCGCTTGGAAGGCCGCCGCCCAACGACCTTCGACCGGCGTTTCAAAAAGCAGGGCATCATTGGCATCGGCGATGTGCCAGCCGTGCCGCAGCATTTCGCCATCCAGTTGCCCCGGTCCCCAACCGGCATAACCAAGCGCCACCAGCCACTTTTTCGGCCCTTTGTCCGTGCCGATCACCCTCAAGATGTCTATTGTCGCGGTCAGGCCCCACAGGTTCGACACTTGCAGACTTTCCTGTCCGCCCCAATCGAGCGAGTGGAGGACGAAACCGCGCTGCGGCTCGACCGGACCGCCGGCATGGATCGGCACGTCAGGTACGCCGCGCGGTTCGATACCGAATTGATCCAGCAAAGCGTGCAGCCCCATGCGCGGCATGATACGCCCGATCCCGATGCCCAGCGCGCCGTCCTCGTCGTGCTGGCACATCGCAATCACTGATCGTTCGAACCGTGGATCGCCGATGCCGGGCATGGCGAGGAGGAACTTGCCTGTGAGAAAGGGAGCGGATTTGATCATGTGGCAGGCAGAGAATTGAGCCGCATGGCGCGCAAAGTCCAGCACACACTTGCAATAAATGATGACAGGAACCAGAGACGCAGCAGCAGGACTCAACCAAGATTCGAAAGGAATATTCCATGACTATTGCCGTTGGCGACAAGATTCCCGCGTCCAATTTCGTTCAACCGACCGCCGAAGGCCCACAAGGTGTTTCAAGCGACGAGTTTTTCAAGGGCAAGCGCGTTGCCTTGTTCTCCGTTCCCGGCGCCTTCACGCCGACCTGTTCCGCCAAGCATTTGCCGGGTTTTGTTGAGCACGCTGCCGATTTGAAGGCCAAGGGCATCGATGCCATTGCCTGCACTGCGGTCAACGACGCGTTCGTGATGGGTGCCTGGGGCAAAGCTTCGGGCGTTGATGACAAGGTGACGATGCTGGCGGATGGCAATGGCGATTTCGTCAAGGCGGTCGGGCTGGAAATGGATGCATCCAAGTTTGGCATGGGCCCACGCGGCCAGCGCTTCGCGATGGTGATCAATGACGGGACGCTGGAGCATCTCTTCGTCGAAGGCCCGGGCGAATTCCGCGTCAGTTCGGCCGAATATATGCTCGAGAATATCTGACGACACATCCTCCCTATCGCTTGCGATGGGGAGGGGGACCATCTCAAAGAGATGGTGGAGGGGCACGGCTCGTTGCAAAGCCCCTCCAC
>JANNLW010000031.1:0-3340 GCA_031397145.1 Sphingomonadales bacterium
ATCACCATTCGCGATCTTGTCGTGAACGCATTGCGTATGCGCCCAGACCGCATCATCCTCGGCGAAATCCGTGGGCCGGAATGTTTCGATCTTCTGGCCGCGATGAATACGGGCCATGACGGTTCGATGTGTACGCTTCACTCCAACAGCCCGCGCGAAGCGCTCGGTCGTATGGAAAACATGGTCATGATGTCGGACATCAAGGTGCCGAAGGAAGCTATTTCGCGCCAGATTGCCGACTCGGTCGATCTGATCATTCAGGTGAAGCGTTTGCGCGACGGCTCACGACGGATCACCAACATCACCGAGGTGATCGGCATGGAAGGTCCCGTGATCGTCACGCAAGAGCTGTTCAAGTTCGAATATATTTCGGAAGATGCCGACGGAAGGATAGTCGGCGAATATCGCGCGATGGGCTTGCGCCCCTACACACTCGACAAGGCCAAGCAGTATGGCTTTGACCAGCCCCTCCTCGAGGCCTGCCTCTAGACGTTTAGCGCTAGGGCGATCGTTTCTCCGCCAGCCGACAATCCGTAATCCGCGCGCGGCGGATAGTCGTCGACGATGCTGCGTATCAGCAGGGCATGACCCGCAAGCACCTTTAGGCTTTGAGTCAGCCCTCGCGGATTTGCTGCGGGTATCGCTCGTTCGATCTGGTTGAAACGCCGGTGACCGTCTGCGATCAGCCGGACGATAGGGAGACTCCATCGCGTCATCGCAGCAGGTGGCAGGCCGAGCGCGGCCTGTGCAGCAACGACCGCTTCACATGCGCGTCCCAACCGCACCCCTGCACCACTTAACAGATATTCAGGCCGCAGCGGATGACCGTGACCGCTGTTGCGCACCAGCCACCCCATCTCGAGCCCCGCGTCGAGCGTACGCGACAGTGTCTCCCGCGCAATGCCAAGGCCGCTCAGCATCTCGACGAAACGCGCGCCGCGCCGCGCATGGAGATGCGCCAGCACAGGGACGATCCAGCGGTACCGCCCAAGTGCGACAAGGTCTTCCAGTTTGAGGATTGACGGCATAATCTAGTAACTATACATACAGGACTACAATTGCAACCCCGGGAGATTTGGGCATCATGGATTATATCGGAGAATTGACCTGCGCGATGGGCGTGACCGATCTGGAGACCTCGATCGGCTGGTATCAGGATGTGCTGGGCTTCAAGCTACTCTATCGCGCCGAAGGTATCGCTTGGTGTGAACTTTCAACCGGCGTCGCCAACGTGAATGTCGGACTCAGTCAGGTCGAGAAGGTGGTCCGGGGCGGCGGCGCCACTCTCACCTGGGGCGTCAGTGATATCGAGGCCGCGCGCGCGGAGATGCTGGCAAAACACGTGAGGCTTGACGGCGATATCCAGCACATTGTCGGCCTGGTGAAGCTGCAGACATTTTATGATCCGGATGGCAATACCCATATGCTGTCGCAGTCAGAGCCGTCGTGAAGTGCCGTCTTTATCTCGCACTCGCGCTCGTCACACTTTCCAATCCGGCGTTTTCGCAACCGTCGATCGCACCTGCCGTAACTGTTGCGCCATCGCTTGACTGGATGATTGGGGAATGGGCGGGTGAAGGAACATTGTTTGGACGGCCGAGCCGTGTCAGCCTGTCCGTCAAGCCTATCCTTGGCGGCAAGGCCGTTGCGCTGGACTATGCCGTGTCTGTCAATACGGAGGGCGAAAAGCCCGCAATCAATTTTACTAGTCATGGCTTCTACCGCGCAACCAAGGGCAAGCGCTGGGAGGGACGCTGGGTAGACAATTTCGGCAATCTGCATGACCTGAACGGTCGGATCGACGGCACGTCGCTGATCGCAATGTGGGGCAGTCCCGGCACCGAGATCGGACGGACGCGCTACGCATTGGAGGGCGGCGCTCTGTTACTGACGGATCAGGCTTTAATGGACTCGGGCGTCATGGAGGTCTTTGCGACGTCTCGGCTTTCGAAGAAATAGGGCACCGCTCCGTCAAGCAAACCCGTCAAGCAGGATTGCGTCTCACGACTTGCGGCCTATCAATGACGGGTCATGAGTCTCGATCCCCAATTGCTCGCCAACGCGCTTGCCCGAATGGCGGGAGGCGTTGCGCTGCCGATCGAACATCTCGGCCGTCTGTCAGGCGGCGCAAACATGGAAAGCTGGTCCTTCGACTGGGGCGGCGCCGGATATGTGCTGCGCCGGGCGCCATCGGCCGAAATGATGGACAGT
The DNA here is from genome assembly GCA_031397145.1 of Sphingomonadales bacterium. GTDB lineage: Bacteria > Pseudomonadota > Alphaproteobacteria > Sphingomonadales > Sphingomonadaceae > Aquisediminimonas. The sequence continues at coordinate 2,212 of JANNLW010000031.1, forward strand.
CGCCCTTTCGGGCATGATGTCGAAGCGGCAATCGTCCGCGCCGCGCGAAAGGCTGGTGTTCTCGCGCCCGAGATCGTCGGAGAACTGGGCCCGGATGACAGTCTGGGCAGCGGCTATGTCATGCGCCGCATCGACGCCGATGTGAGCCCCACAAAAATCCTCTCCGACCCCCCCAAATCGCTGCTTGGAGACATTGCCCGCGAACTGGCGCGCATCCACACCATCCCCGCTGAGGACTTCGCACGCTTGCCAGCCCCCACAACGAGCGCAATGGTTGCCGACCTCAAGACGCGCTTTGCGAGTTTCGGCGGCGATCGGCCGGTCTTTGCGCTTGCCCTGAAATGGCTTGAAGACCATTTGCCTGCAGCAATTCCGCCAGTGTTCCTGCATGGCGATTTCCGGATCGGCAATCTGATGGCCAACGAGAGCGGCCTTGCTGCCGTCCTCGACTGGGAATTGTGCCATCTGGGTGACCGGCACCAGGATTTGGCGTTTGGCTGCATCAATTCATGGCGTTTTGGCCATATCAACCGGCCAGCCTTTGGCACAGGTGCACTGACCGACTTCTGGGCCGCATATGAGGCGCACAGCGGCGTCTGTGTCGATGCCGCGCGGTTCCGCTTCTGGCTCGTCTATTCGACACTCTGGTGGGGCCTGTGCTGCCTGCAAATGGCCGACATCTGGCGCTCGGGTCTCGACAAGGCGCTGGAACGGGCGGTGATCGGACGGCGTACGTCGGAAACCGAGGTGGACCTGCTGATGCTGCTCGAAGAGGATGCGCCCGAAACCCAACGCCTGCCAATCCGGCTCGACGAACCGACCGAACCGCGCCGTCAGGGCGAACCCAGCACGGTGGAAATGCTCGAGGCGCTGTCCGACTGGCTGGAAAATGACATCAAACCACAGGCTGAAGGCCGCGACCGATTCATGACCGCGGTTGCGCTGAACGCGCTCGGCATGCTCCAGCGCGAGGCGCGCGAGCCATCGAGCGTCCATGACAAGGCTCTGGCGGACGACCTCCTCGCCGGACGTTTGACGCTCACCACGCCAGGCCTGCTGGCCAAGCTCAAAAAGGCGGCGCTTGCGAAACTGGCGGCGGACCAGCCCAAATATTCGGCGCTTGCTGCTG
>JANNLW010000052.1:0-6007 GCA_031397145.1 Sphingomonadales bacterium
GACGATGGGCATCGCTATCGATCAAGTGAAGCAGGGACTTGCCGGAGCGGCCGTTTCGGCCGGCAAAACTGGTGCACTGATGGCGATGGCCAAGCTGTCGCTGCGCACCATGCCGGGGATCGATCGACCAGCGTTGGCCGCCCTCCTCCCGAGCCTCGGCGATAACGATTTTGTAATGCTTGATCTTGGAGCCAACACCGAATGTGAAGCGCGCAACCTGATCGAGTTTGCAATCATGGGTGCGGCCTATGCACGGATCGCATTGGGCATCGAACGACCGCGCGTTTCGCTTCTCAATATCGGTACCGAGGATCTCAAGGGTACGGATGAAATTCGCGATGCAGCAACGATTCTTCGCGATTCTGATCACCTTCATATGACTTTCAACGGCTTCATGGAGGGTGACAAGATTTCCCGCGGTGAAGCAGATGTTGTCGTCTGTGACGGTTTTTCCGGCAATATTTCCCTGAAAACGATGGAAGGAACTGCCCGGTTTGTGACCGATCTTCTGCGCCGTGCCTTTACCAGCTCGATCCGTTCGAAATTCGGTTTCCTGATCTCGCGCCCCGCTACTGAGTTGATGCGGCATCATCTGGATCCGAACAATCACAACGGAGCAGTCTTTCTGGGGCTCAATGGCGTCGTCGTCAAAAGCCATGGCGGAGCGACAGACTATGGCGTTGCCAACGCGATCGGCGTTGCGGCAAAGCTGGTCGCAGAAAAGATAACAAGCCGGATTACCGACGATCTTGCTAACGTAAAGGCCTCAGCTGCATGACCATGCGTGCTCGGATCGTTGGCACGGGCTCCGCACTGCCGACGAGGCGCGTGTCAAACGCTGAACTTGCCGATCAGGTCGATACGTCCGATGAATGGATTGTCGCGCGCACAGGAATACGGTTTCGCCATATTGCTGGCGACGACGAAACGACGGCAACGCTTGCGACCGATGCATCCCGCAAAGCTCTTGTAGCGGCCGGAATGGATGCGGGCGAAATTGATCTGATCATTGTCGCGACCGCCACACCGGACCAGACCTTCCCTGCAAGCGCGACCAAGGTGCAGGCTGCCCTTGGTATCAATGACTGCATCGCCTTTGATGTGGCTGCGGTCTGTTCCGGCTTCCTCTATGCATTGTCGGTTGCCGACAGCATGATCATCAGCGGCGCCGCGAAAACGGCACTCGTCATCGGATCGGAAACATTCAGCCGCATCCTCGACTGGGAAGATCGCACAACATGCGTCCTTTTTGGAGATGGTGCCGGTGCTGTCGTCCTGCGCGGCGAAGAGGGTGAGGCCGGCATACTTGCCTCCTCGCTCCACGCCGATGGACGCCATAACGGTCTTCTATATGTTGATGGCGGGCCTTCCACCACCGGAACCGTCGGCAAGGTGCGAATGAAAGGCTCGGAGGTTTTTCGGCATGCTGTAACCAACCTTGCCTCGGTAATGGGTGAAGTGCTTGCCAAGGTCGGACTGTCGGCAACCGATATCGACTGGGTTGTGCCGCATCAGGCCAATGCCCGCATTCTCGACGCAACCGCCAGAAAACTCGGCCTTCCGCCTGCAAAAGTGATCGTCACAGTCGATCAACATGCAAACACGTCAGCTGCGTCCGTTCCGTTGGCGCTTGACGTTGCCGTTCGCGATGGGCGGATCAAATCGGGAGACCTGATTGTCCTCGAAGCGATGGGTGGAGGATTTACCTGGGGCGCAAGTGTCGTAAGAATGTAGTTTTGCAGGCAATTGACGTTATCAGCGATAGCGATAAAAGGGGGCTGGGAGTTTGCGTAAGGGGGAAATTCTATGGCTGATGCTGGCACGTTGACGCGCGCTGATCTGTCGGAAGCGGTCCATAATGAAATTGGGCTTTCTCGGGCTGAGTGCTCGGATCTGGTTGAAGCCATTCTCGGCCAGATGGGAAATGCCTTGGCCAATGGACAGAATGTCAAGATTTCAGGTTTTGGTACGTTCATTTTGCGTGACAAGCCTCAAAGAGTGGGGCGCAATCCAAAGACAGGCGTTGAAGTGCCAATCGCGCCGCGAAGAGTGCTGACTTTCCGCGCAAGCCAAAAGATGCGAGAACAGATCACCAAGTCCGGTTAGGGAAAAGCATGGCAGAGACCACAAAAAGCGCGTCAGCTTTTCGCACCATTGGCGAACTGTCACACGAACTTGGCCTGCCACAGCATATCCTGCGCTATTGGGAAACACGATTTCCGCAGTTGAGGCCGTTGCAGCGCGCGGGCAATCGCCGCTATTATCGCCCTGAAGACGTCGCGCTGGCCAAACGGATCAATACCTTGCTGAATCGCGAAGGCTATACCGTCAAAGGCGTGCAAAAACTGCTCTCTGCGAGTGGCGGAACGCAAACGCCTTCTGTCGCGGTCGTTCCAGCTACGCCAAAACCTGCCGCTCCGGTAATCCTCACGGAATTGCGCGCGATCCGCGATCGCCTTGCCAAGGCCCTTGCCGCCGATGACGTGGCGGCTCGGATTTAATCGCGAACTAGAATCGAAGCGCTTTCACCGTTTTAACACCCGGCAATTTGCACGCCTCCCACAGTACTGGCTCGGGGATCGCCTCATCCATCGAAAGCAGCAGCATCGCTTCGCCCCCGGCGGAACGACGACCGAGATGGAAAGTGCCGATGTTGAGACCGGCTTCGCCGAGGAGAGTGCCGACACGGCCGATAAAGCCCGGTGCATCCTCGTTGACGATGTAAAGCATATGGCCGTCAAGATCGGCTTCGACCTTGATACCGAATGCCTCGACGAGCCTCGGTTCGCCATTCCCGAACAATGTGCCCGCAACTGAGCGATCACCTTGGCTCGTTTCGACCGTTACGCGCACCAGCGTGTGATAATCGCCTTCGCGATCATGCCTGATTTCGCGGACATCGAGGCCGCGTTCCTTGGCCATAAAGGGCGCATTGACCATGTTGACCGTGTCTGAATAGCGTCGCATCAAGCCGCATAACACGGCACCCGTAATCGGCTTGACGTTGAGCTGTGCCGCCGCACCTTCGACTTCGATGGCGATCTTGGTCAGATTGTCATGCGCCAATTGCCCAACCAGGCTGCCGAGCTTTTCAGCCAGCGCCATGTATGGCCTTAGCTTGGGGGCCTCTTCGGCGGACAGGGAGGGCATGTTTAGCGCGTTGGTCACACCGCCATTGACAAGGTAATCGGCCATTTGCTCGGCAACTTGCAGCGCCACATTTACTTGCGCTTCGTTCGTCGAAGCGCCCAAATGCGGGGTGCAAATGAAATTGGGGGTGCCGAACAAGGGCGAATGCTTGGCAGGTTCTTCGACAAAAACATCGAGAGCAGCGCCGCCGATATGCCCGCTATCCAGTCCTTCCTTGAGTGCCACCTCGTCTATCAGGCCGCCGCGTGCGCAATTTATGATCCGCACACCTTTCTTGGCTCTCGCCAGATTCTCTCTCGAAAGAATATTGCGGGTCTGGTCGGTCAACGGCGTGTGCAGCGTGATGAAGTCTGCCTTGGCAAGCAGCGTATCAAGGTCCGCCTTTTCAACGCCCATTTCTATGGCCCTTTCGGGCGTAAGGAACGGGTCAAACGCGACCACCTTCATCTTCAGTCCGAGCGCACGGCTCGCGACGATCGAGCCGATGTTTCCCGCGCCAATCAAGCCAAGCGTCTTGCCGGTGACTTCAACGCCCATGAAGCGGTTCTTTTCCCATTTGCCTGCCTGAGTTGATTCATCTGCTTCAGGCAGCTGGCGCGCGAGGGCAAACATCAGGGCTATGGCATGTTCGGCCGTTGTGATCGAATTGCCGAACGGCGTGTTCATAACCACCACGCCCTTTGCCGAGGCCGCCGGGATATCGACATTGTCGACACCGATCCCGGCGCGTCCGACAACTTTCAAGTTGGTCGCTGCATCAAGGATAGCTTTGGTCACCTTGGTCGAGGAACGGATGGCGAGGCCGTCATACTTGCCGATGATTGCCATCAACTCTTCTGGCGTCTGGCCCGTGATTTCATCGACCTCACAACCGCGTTCGCGGAAAATCTGCGCGGCGTTGGGATCCATCTTGTCGGAAATGAGGACTTTGGGTTTGGTCATTTTTTTATCTCCATCGCCCCTGTAATCAGAGGGGCTTGTGCAAGAACGTTGGATGGGCCCCTGTCCAGGCAGGAGCCGCGGTCATTATTTCAGTGATGCCCATGCCCAGTCGAGCCAGGGGCCGAGCGCCTCGACGTCCGCCGTATCCACAGTCGCACCGCACCAGATCCGCAGACCGGGCGGGGCATCGCGATATCCGGCGATGTCATAGGCAGCGCCTTCGGCATCAAGCAGGCCGGCAAAATTTTTGATGAAGGCTTCGTCAGCCCCTTCAACCGTAAGGCAGACTGAGGTGGTTGATCTCGTCTCGGGCTTTGCAACGAGATGGCCGAGCCAGGACCGCTCGGAAACGATCTTGTCAAGGGCGGCAGCATTGGCGTCGGAGCGTGCGATCAGCGCTTGCAATCCACCGAGCGATTTTGCCCATTCGAGCGCAAATATCGCGTCCTCGACCACGAGCATCGACGGCGTGTTGATCGTTTCGCCTCTGAAGATGCCCTCGTTGAGTTTACCCTTCGCCATAAGCCGGAATATCTTTGGCAGTGGCCATGCGGGTGTATAGTTTTCAAGTCGTTCGACAGCGCGTGGCCCAAGGATCAGGATACCGTGGGCACCTTCACCCCCAAGCACTTTCTGCCAGCTAAAGGTCACGACATCCAGTTTGTCCCAAGGCAGGTCATACGCAAAAACTGCTGAAGTTGCGTCGCAGATCGATAATCCTTCACGATCTGCTGCAATCCAGTCTCCATCAGGAACGCGCGCGCCCGATGTCGTGCCATTACAGGTAAAGACGACATCATCCCCCCAATCCACGGAAGAAAGATCGGGGATCTCACCATAGGGCGCCGTATGCTTGGTCGCATCCAGCTTGAGCTGTTTGACGACATCGGTAACCCAGCCTTCGCCAAAGCTTTCCCACGCAAGCACCGTCACACCGCGCGCACCAAGCATTGACCAGAGCGCCATTTCAACGGCACCGGTATCAGAACCGGGAACGATGCCGATCCGGTGCGTATCGGGCACCTGCAACACCTCGCGGGTCAGGTCGATCGCGAGTTGCAACCGCGCCTTGCCAATTTTCGCGCGATGCGATCGGCCAAGAGATTCGGTTTTTAGCTTTGAAGCCTGCCAGCCTGGCGGTTTCGCACAGGGCCCGGAGGAAAAAAATGGTCGCGCAGGTTTCCCTGCGGGCTTGGTAACAATCATGTCTCGCATCTCCTTGCAGAGAGCTCGCGCGGCGTTGGGACCGCGTGGCCCGGAGCCGCCCCTAGAGGCGACACCGGGTTTGTCAACCAGCGATTAGTAACCTGGTTTGCGGAACAACACCTGTCCGCGCCGCGCGACATAAAGCTTTTCGAGACTGACGGGGTGGAAATAAGCCTCCACACGGTCGCCGTCGGGCGTAGTGCCATAGACTTCATAACAGCCGCCATCCACCTTTGCCTTGCGAACCTGCCAGCCCTCTTTGACGAGCTTTGCCTTCAGCGTGTCCGACGATTGCCAGCCCGACTGCGGGCCCGCTTCGCATTTCAAGACGCCGGTTGCCGACGCCGGTGCCGCAACGATGCCGAGTGCAGCAACAGTGAGGAGGGATAAGATACGCATGGTCAGGTTCCTTGCTTGGTAGGGGTAAGGGATAAGAAGAATCGCGCAGCAACGACGAGTATCAGCGGTACGAAATGAACGAGCGCCGGACCAACATTATTGTGCACCCAGATCCAGTGAAGCAAGGTCAGCGCGGCAACCGGATAGACCAGCCGTTGGAGCTGCTTCCACCCTGCCTTGAGTGCGCGCACCGCAGCCTCGTTGCTCGTGAGTGCGAGCGGCAGCATCAGGCCAAAAGCCAGCCAACCCGTCCAGATGCCGGGCGCAAGGATTTCGGCCACCATGTCGTCGATATTGCCCATGTCGATGA
>JANNLW010000136.1:0-4899 GCA_031397145.1 Sphingomonadales bacterium
GGCCGGCACGCGGGCAATCGCGCGGCGACCGTCGGGCATTTTGGCCAGAACTACGCCAAATTTGGGTTGCGCCTCGCGATCATAGATGACGGTATAGGTCTCGATCTCGGCCGGGCCTTCATAGCCGTCGACCAGATCGGGGATCGGCCCGCGACGCGCATCGGCTTCGGCCTGGCAGCCATAATCCTGCGGAAAGGTTCCGACCGGTTGGGGGTGCGTCGTCAGGACGATCGCGTGGTTGTGCGTCGCAAAGCCGCCATTGGCGAACAGCAATCCGTCGCCGGGTTCGACACGGAGTTTTTCGACCATCGAAGCCGCCGCATGTGCCATGTAATTGCCGATCGGCCCGCCGCCAAAGGTCAACCCGCCGAACACGGTCGCGGTGCGATCGGCCGGAAGCCCCAGCACCCGCCGCGCCATTTTGGGGACGCAGGGAAAGCAGGAATAGAGTTCGAGATGATCGAGCCTTTGGGGATCAATCCCGTTACGTGCAATGGCCCGTTCGAGCGTCACGGCCATGCTGGGCGATTCATCCCAGCGCGCGCGATCGAGCACAGCGTCCGATTCATGCGCGGCTGCGCCCCTGCCGACATAGATAATGCGGTTTTCGGGAACACCTGCGCCGCGCGCAACGGCAAGGCTGGTCACGAGCAGCGCAGCGCCCTGGTTCACCGAGGAATTGGCCACGGTCAGCTTGGTATAGGGAAAGGCAATCGGCCGGTTGGAAGCAGAGGGCGTGATGATCTCGTCTGCCGACATCGGCTTGCGGAGCCATGCCGCCGGATTCTCCGCCGCCACTTGCGCAAACCGCGACCAGATTACGCCAGTTTCCGCCTGCCCATCGGCCAGCGTTTGCCCCCATGCCTTGCGGCCCGCATTTTCATAAAAGGGATAGATTTCGGTCGGCGTCCGCACGCCATATTTGACATGGATGGGGATGGTGTCCGGCATTTTCAGGTTGCGCCCGATCCCGCCACCATCGGGCCGCTTCGCCGCCGTCCGCAAGGCTTCACCGCCAACAATCACCGCCACCTGCGCGCGACCTTCGCCAATCGCATTGGCAGAATCGTTCAGATACTTGATCGGCGTGTCGCCATTGGGGCCCTTACTCTGTTCGGCATGCGCGGGAGCGATACCAAGCGATGTGCAAAGCCCTTCAACCATTGTTTTGTCGAGCGAGGGGAAGGAAATCTGGCGCGTGATGCCCAGCCAGTCGATCCGGCTAATAAAGCCGCCGCCAGCATCGGCGTCGGCCGCCCGGATCGCCGCTTCCATCAGCTGACGCGAATCGAGCGCGTCTGCATCGTCTACTGGTCGGTCATTGACCTGCCCGACACCAATGATCACTGGAATGCGGGTTTCTTCCTGAGCTTCTGTCATTCGCGACCCTATGCAATACACGCCTCAACAGGGCAAGCACCCCTGTCGTGCGACGGAACCTGGCGGGTTTCCGGGTAATTTGACAGCAAAACGGCCAAACCGCCGCCACTTATTCAGGCCGAACGCGAAACCTGCCGCAGGACGTTGTCCAACCCTTCCAGCAGATGATCGGCGTCCGCCCGCACAAAGCAAAGCGGCGGGCGAATTTTGAGCACGTTGTCATCTGGCCCGTCCGAGCCGATCAGGATACGACGATCGCGCAGGCCGTTCACGACGTCGGCTGCAAATCTGGTCGCTGGTGTGCCGTCTGCCTCCATCAGCTCAACCCCTATGAACAGGCCGATGCCGCGCACATCACCAATCAAAGGATAGTCAGCCGCCAGCCCCTGCAAGCCTTGCAGAAGATAGGTGCCCGTATGCTCAGCATTACTCGCCAATTGCTCATCATCCAGCGCGCGCAGCACGGCCAGACCGGCGGCGCAGGACGTGGTCGACCCGCCAAATGTCGAGAAAAACTCCATGCCATTCGCAAAGGAGTCAGCAATCGCGCGCGTGGTGACCACCGCACCAATCGGATAGCCATTGCCGATCGGTTTTCCCAGAACGACCACGTCCGGGACAGCTTGTTGCTGTTCAAAGCCCCATTGATAACGGCCTAGCCGGCCAAGCCCGGTCTGCACTTCGTCGGCAATCGCAATGCCGCCCGCTGCCCGGATCGCGGCGTAAATTTGACCAAGATAGCCCACAGGTGGAATGATCTGGCCACCGACGCTGGGCAATGGTTCGGAAATGAAAGCTGACATTTTTCGTCCGAGCGCGAGCTGTCCCTTCAACGCCGCCTCAAAATCAGCGGCATAGCCAGCTGCAGCGCCGTGCCCGCGATGCTTGCCGCGATATGTATCGGGCACATCGACGACGTGCACCCAATCCTGTTGGCCACCACCGCCTTTGCCGGAAAATTTGTAGTGGCTGATATCAATGTCGAGCGACGTGATGCCGTGATAGCCATAGCCCGATACGAACACATCATTGCCGCCGCTATGGACCCGCGCAATGCGAATGGCGAGATCATTGGCCTCGCTCCCCGAATTGACGAAGAAGCACACATCCAGACCGTCGGGAAGTCGGGCTGTCAGCGCATCGGCATAGTCGACCAGATTCCTGTGGAGATAGCGCGTGTTCGTCGACAACAGCCGCATCTGTTCGTGCACCGCAGACACCACCATCGGATGGGCGTGGCCGACATGGGGGACGTTATTATAGGCATCGAGATAAGTGCGGCCCTGATCGTCGAACAGATACTGCCGCCACCCGCGAACGATAGGCAGGGGCGTTGCATAAGACGTTTTGAGATTGGCGACTGTTCGTTCGCTTCGCCTTTGCGCCAACGCCAGATTGTCTGGCGCCTGATAGGCGATTTCGCCATCGGCCAGGTTAAGCAAGGCTGCCGGATTGGGAAACAAATGCCGCCAGACATCGGCCTCGTCCGGGTAGGCGACTCCGGGCCAGGATGTTCCCGCGGGCTCCTCCAGCCCCAGCTGAAAATGGAGATGCGGCGGCCAGTTGCCATTCTCCATGCACTCACCAAGCTTGGCAAAGGCTTGTCCGCCCTTCACGTGATGGCCTGTGGTCACATCAGTGACGGAGGCTTCGGATAGATGGCCATAAAGTGTAAAGAACGGCAAATCGATGATCGGAACACGATGCTCCAACACGACGACCCCGCCATAATCGCCGCTGTCCCGGCAATAGTCGGAAAAGACCACTTTACCGTCCAGCGGCGCATATACGGCGGTACCGGCAGGGAGAAAAACATCTGCCCCCAAATGAACAGTTCGCCGGTCTGACGCGCGGTGCTTGCCCCTTTGAAATGCGGGTTCATTGTAAATGAGACGCGGCTCCAGATAGGATCCGAGCACAGGGCCATTGTCGGACATTTTGGAAATACGCCGTTCGAGCCTGTTCAGATCAAGCACGAAGGGATCATCGGGACTGTCCGCTCCCGCAGGTGAAAGATCCAGCACCGGAGCACCGGCAAGGTTGATCCCGAAAATGGGCGCAAAGTCGCCCCGGTGCTGCTCGAGAAATGCCGTCACCACCGCTTGATCCTGAACAGGCTCATGGCCGCACGCTTGCCGTATGGCCGCCTTGGCATATGCAGGATCGGTCTGCATCGCCCGGTCCAATATCGCCCATGCAGGCCGTTCCGATACCGTGACATACGGATCATCAGACCGTTCCTGTTTTATCATCGCGCAGTTCACGACGCTGACTGCAAGTCGCGTCAGAACCAGAGGCCATAATGCGGCGGCTTCGACTTCCGAAATGGGCCTAACTTCCGCATATCCGGCAATCAGCGCGACAAGACCCTGCAACGGGTCAAGCATATCCATAATGCAATAGGCACCGGCGATTGCCAGATCGGCAATCGTCGGGCAGGCGATCATGTCGCCGAAATCAAACAAGCCCGCAACGTGCTGGCCACCCTCGGCATCGGTTGCGACAAGCAGGTTATAGTCGTTGATATCGTTGTGAATCGCCTGCGTCGGCAGCTGCGCCAAGAGCGGGCCATATTGTGACGAAAATGCATCAAGCAGCGCGCCCAGAAACGCATGACGCTTCGGATCCTGAATCAGGGTGAGGTGCGGCCTGATCCATTCGGCTTGGCGGATATCCCATTTAAGCGCGCGTTCGAGAGACGAATGCTCAAAGCCTGCCATCGCTTGATGCAACCGCGCAATCAAGCTTCCGATTTCAGCAAGCAATTGCGGCGTGCGAACGGGTACATCGCAGAGCAGCGTGCCCGGCAACCGGCTGATCATCCATGCCAACCTGGGTGGGCCGTCATCAATGTCGAGCGCAATGATCGACGCCCCATTGGTGGCCGGGACAATGTTCGGGAGCAACAGATCCTTGGTCTGCGCCAGAGTTTCAAGAAGCGCGACCTGCATCTCCACGTCGCGGCGCACGCAGCCGGCATGCATGACCTTCAACACCCCATCGACGCCGCCACTAACCAGAAAATTGAGATCATACTCGCCAGGCAAAGGCGCCAGCGTCGAATCCACGCCCCAATGCGTTCGGACAACGCGCCGCCAAAAGTCCTGATCTACTTCCTGAGTCATTGCTGCCCCGCCGTCCAGTCAAACTTCACGTCGCAACCACCTGTCAGGCCCGGCCGAGTGGCGCAGATTTCCCGGGAAGTTGACAGTAAAATCGTCGCAACTCCGCCATGCGCCCAATTATGGCATCCGGGGACCGGTGGCTGGAGAGTCGAAAGGGTCGATGGAAACATCGAAAGAACCTATGCGACCGGTTGGGATGTAGGAAAGGGGAAATTCATCATAGCGCAAGTCTCGACTGCATTCGTTACGGCGGACGTCCCCGCAAGGGGTTCACACTGGAAGGTTTGGGGCGACTGTAATTGGCTGGAAAACCTCTATTAGCCAACGCCTGCTGATTCACGAGGACATGTCAAATATATTTGACATGCCGTGAATGTCTTACTAGTCCCGTGTT
>JANNLW010000197.1:0-2448 GCA_031397145.1 Sphingomonadales bacterium
GGCAGGCCGGTGGCTTTGGTCAGATTGATGTTGGACGGATAGGTGCTGCGGTCCTTCTGATATTCGATCGTGCCCTGGATCGACGTATCCGGACTGACCTCGGCTTGGATCGAAACACCAAGCGAATAATAGTCGCGACCATCTTCATGCTTGCCGGTCAAGCGGTTGCGGGTAAAGGAATTCGACGTCTTGCGCAGGCCGAAAATCTTGGTCGAAATCGCGTTGCCCAGCTTGGGTAAATTGATGACGCCATCAAGGTCTACCGTATTGTAACTGCCATAGCGCGCATGGAGTCTTGCCCCCAGTTCGCCTGTTGGCCTGGTGCGGCGGATATTGATGATCCCACCGACGGTATTGCGGCCGAAAAGCGTTCCCTGCGGCCCGCGCAACACTTCGACGGATTCAATGTCGCTGAAATCGACGTTGGCTCCGGTGTTTGTCCCAAGAAACACGCCGTCGATCGCAACGCCTACGGCTGGATCGAAGGTCTTCTCCAGATCGGCAAAGCTGATGCCACGGATGGATGCTGACAGGCTGTTCCCCGAAAACGCAATCCGACCGAGCTGCACATTGGGCAGAAACTTCTGGATGCCCGTGATGTCTGTCACCACCGAGTTCTGGATCGTCTCGGCATTGACGGCACTGATCGCCAGTGGAGTATCCTGCAGACTTTCCTGCCTGAAGCGCGCGTTGACGATGATTTCCTGATTGGTTCCGTCCTGGTCTGATGCGACGCCTGCCTCGGGCGCACGCTGGGCGTCCTGCGCGAACGCTGGAGCACATGCAAAACCGACCGCTCCGGCAACCATTCCTGCTCCAATATGAGCTGGCAAACGACGAATTGCTCTCTGAATACGTGCCTCGACCATACCATCCTCCCCAATAACATTGTCGTGTCTCAAACCCACATTTTTTGGGCCACTCAACCACTATTTACCAACGGAATTTCCATGGTCTCTCGCCGTGGTTTCCGCCTAGCGTTGCATATTGCTAGTTGCAGACTGGTGCAGGGGACACTGTCAAATTTGATACGTATGTATTAATCCTATATCCTATGCCTCCAGCAACATTGAAGCTATTCTGCGTAGCTCGTTTTACCAGCGCAGGTTCGTTGATATTGCCCCGCGAGAGGACTGGAAATTTCTCCATGGAGACTGGAAATATGTGGGTTTGGAAACATACATTCGTTTCAAATATGCAAGGATAAATTCGGCGTAGAATCAGCTTAAAGGGGCCTTCACCATCCAGCACGCATCCCAACGGAAGCCGTACCAAGGGGACAAAAATGAAACAGGACAGTACGAAATCAAAACTCTTGCAGGCTGCAACATCTGTATTTGGCAACCAAGGATATTCCGGAGGCTCTGTCCGGCAAATAGCCGAGATGGCAAATACCAATATAGGGGCCATAAAATATCACTATTCGTCGAAGGAGCAGCTTTGGAAAGCGGTAGTAAATCATCTTTTCAACAAATTAAGTGAGGCTATCATGCAAGATTTTGCGCTGTGGCCGAGCATGAGTCCTCGTGATCGAGTCGTTAATTCGACGAGAAACTATATCTATTTTTGTGCGAAGTACCCCGAGCTCAACAGAATCATACTGTCTGAAACCATCCAAAATGGGGATCGTCTGCATTGGATCGCTGAAAATCATATGAGATTTTTTATCGAGCGCTCGACAGCGTGGATGGCAATAGCTCAAGAAAATGGTGTTTACCCTAAGGAAATATCCGTTCTAAATTTGGTTTTCGTCGCCATGTCGGCGGCCCAAAATCTTTTCCTGATGGCGCCGTTTGTTGAACACGCATTCGGAATAGATGTGTTCAAAAATGATCAAATCGAAAAGCATGTCGATGCAGTCGTTAAGCTATTGCTGAATGAATAGCGGCTTTTGGGATTCAGGCATCGGATGCCGAACGTACGCACAGGAGCCGAACGTGGACCCGCATTGCACTATCCCTCAAACCCCTCTGCCAGAAACCGCTCCGCAATCCCGGCATGCACCGCCGCGCCACGTGCCATCACGCTGTCATCCAGCACCATCCGGTTCGAATGGAGCCCGCAGCATTGGCGCCAGTCGCTGCCTTCGTGGCTCGCGCCAAGGAAGAACATCGCGCCGGGCGTTTTTTCGAGGACATAAGAAAAATCCTCCGCGCCCATGACCGGCGCGGCCATCGTCTGCCAGGCCGCTTCGCCATAGAGATCCTCGACCACAGCCTTTCCGAAATCAACCGCACGACCGTCGCAGATTGTCACAGGGAAACCCTGTTCGATAACGACCGTCGCATACGCCCCGTGCGCCACCGCTATGCCCTCGGCCAGCCGCTTGAGTTCGATGCCAACGGCCTCACGCTGACGCGGCGACAGCGTACGGATCGTGCCCCACATCTCCGCCGTTTCGGGGATGATATTGTCTGTCGTCCCGGCTTTGATATGCGCGATCGTGAC
>JANNLW010000228.1:0-10503 GCA_031397145.1 Sphingomonadales bacterium
AGGGATAGTCCCCCACCTTGGCCTTGGCATTGGTGACAGCGTTGATGAAGGTCGACTTGCCTGCATTTGGCAGACCGAGCAGGCCGGCATCGGCCAGCAGCTTGAGCCGAAGCCAGACATACATTTCCTCGCCGGGCCAGCCCGTTCCATGCTGGCGCGGTGCGCGATTGGTCGAGGTCTTGTAGGACATGTTTCCTCGCCCGCCATCGCCGCCGCGCAGGAAAACCTTGCGTTCGCCGACCGTCGTAAAATCCGCAAGCACATGCTCCTTGTCGTCTGACAGGATCTGCGTTCCCACCGGGACCTTGATCACGAGATCGTCGCCACCGGCTCCCGTCCGGTTGCGACCCGCGCCGCCAACGCCGCGCGGCGCCCGGAAATGCTGCGTGTAGCGGAAATCGATCAGTGTATTGAGCCCGGCAACCGCTTCGAAAATAATGTCTCCACCCTTGCCGCCATTGCCGCCGTCGGGGCCGCCATATTCAACAAATTTTTCGCGCCGAAAGCTGACAGCGCCGGGGCCGCCCGCGCCGGAACGCACAAAGATTTTCGCTTGGTCAAGGAAATGCATGCGCGCGCCTTAGCCATGTTTGTCCGATATTGGAAACGCGTGTCGCGTCAGCCCAGCTGGTGTGCTGCCATCCGGGCCTGGACGCCAGGCGACGCCAACAGGATCTTGTGCGCAATGTCACGCGCGGCCTCACGCGGGAGGTTGAGCGCCCTGGCCATCGGCGCGCCCATCAGCGCATCTCCCATCGCCAGCAGGACAAGCGTCAGCGTGTCCTCATGCATCATCCCGTCCACATTCCCTTCGCTCAACTGATCCATCAACTTGTGAATCGAATCGAGAATGGGATTGAGTGCATCGACATTGCCCGACATGATCATCCACGTGCACAGGGCACCAGCGCCTTGCTGGTCGAACGCGTCGAAGGTCATATCCACGATCACGCGCGAATCCGCTTCACCGCGCCGCGCTTTCAAAACAACACCGGCAATCGTCGCACAAACCTGCTCTGCCAAGCTACCCGCCAGCGCGCCCTGCAATTCGGCCGCCGAACCGAAATGATGAAGCAGATTGGCATGGGTCCGCCCCATCCGGGAAGCAACGGCCTTTAAAGTCACAGCCTGTGGCCCGCTTTCAATGAGAAGCGCACGCGCCGCTTCAAGGGCGGTAGCTCGACTTTCTTCAGGTGTGAAGCGTTTACGGATTATTGACATCTATGTAAGTAAGCCCTAATTGAGACTGGTGTAAGGAGATTCGCGCATGACTTCCGTTGCCTTCAAGACGCCTGCTGACCTGACGATAACCCCCCGTGATCGTCGTTTCGGCCGCAACGCGCGACAGGATCGCTGGTGGCTTGGCGGCGACCCGATTGCAACGGCTTTCTACAACGCCCTCTCTATCACATTTCCGCGCGGTGAAGCGTTTTTTATCGAATCGGTCAAAGCGTTCCGCGACGGCGCCCCGGAAAAGCTCGAACGCGAGATTCGTGCGTTCATCCAACAGGAAGTCATGCACAGCCGCGAACATGTGTCTTTCAACAATCGCGTGGCGGAAGCGGGCTATGATATCAGCGGGCTTGAGAAGAAAGTGGTCGAATCTCTTGAATTGACCAAGAATCGCCCGCAGATCCTGAACCTTGCCGTCACCATGGCGCTGGAACACTATACTGCGATCATGGCGACCAAGATGATCACCGACAGGAAAGTCTGGACAGGTGCCGATCCGGAACAGGTGGCGCTGTGGAAATGGCATGCGATGGAAGAGATTGAGCACAAGGGCGTCGCCTATGACACCTGGCTCCACGCGACACGTGACTGGACACGATGGAAACGCTGGAAGGTCAAGAGCATCATGATGCTGCTCGTGACACGAAATTTCTGGATCAACCGCTACAAGGGTGTGATCACTTTGCTCAAGCAGGACGACATCACCGGTGCGAAGGCCCATCTGGGGACATTGTGGTTCCTGTTCGGCGGCCCAGGCGCGATCCGCAAGCTTATCCTTCCATGGGCCACATTCTTCCTGCCTGGCTTCCATCCCTGGAATCATGATGATCGCAACCTGATCAACATGGTCGAAAGCGAATATGAAGCCGCGCGAATGCCCGAGACGCTTGCGGCCTGAAAGACTTTTCCAATCCCGCGCCAATCACTAGACTGGCATCATGATTGATGAGTTTTTTGATGAACCGGTTTTGGCTGGAGCGCCGCTGTTTGATGTCGATCTGATCGAGAGACTTCTGCAAGAGTCGGCTGCGAACGAAAAGGCCGTTAGCTATTCGGAACTTCTCCTGATTCTTGGTTATCGGTTCACCCGACCAAAGATGCGCGCACTGTGCAAGGTTCTGGACGAGATCGACAGGCGCGGATTCACCCGCGGCGAACCGGAACTTGCCGCGCTTGTTGTGCGCGAGGGCGATGGCCTTCCCGGGCAGGGTTGGTGGGTCGGGCGCCGTGATTATTCCGGTCAATGGACTGGCCCCGAGGCGCATGCCTTTCTGACCAAAATTCAGCACACCACATTCTCCTATTGGCGGCGCCGTGCAAAGGATAGGACATGAACGCGCCGATCCTGCAGACAGAGCGACTTACGCTCCGCCCTCTCTCTCTTGACGATTGGGAAGCCTATGCTGCCGCCTGGGCTGATCCGCGGATGACCGCATTCATCGGCGGACAACCGCGCACGCGCACCGAAAGCTGGGGCAAGTTCCTGCAAGGAATCGGGCTCTGGCCACTTTTGGGCTATGGATATTGGAGCTTCATTGACCGGCAGACTGACGCGTTTCTTGGAAATGGCGGGCTGGCGAGCTTTGAACGGGGCCTGTCAGAATTGACAGGCTATCCCGAAGCTGGCTGGGCGTTTGTGCCCGGCGCCTGGGGGCGCGGCCTTGCGACCGAAGCAATGACCGCAGTGCTCGCATGGGCCGACGAATCTCTCGAGATCACGGAAATCCGCTGTATTATTGATCCGGACAACATCGCTTCACAACGCGTCGCAGCCAAGCTCGGATTTGAAGCAATGGTCGAGGTGGATTTTCCACCGGGTCGGACTGGGGTCTATCGGCGCACCTGATATGGTCTGGACAGCGCAATAAGTTTCGCTATGAAACCCGCCCATGACACTGCCATCCCCGCTGTTCGATCGCCTGCGCCTTCCGGTCGTTGGTTCACCTCTCTTCATCGTTTCCGGCCCGGAACTGGTCATCGCCCAATGCAAGGCAGGGATTGTCGGCTCTTTCCCGACACTCAATGCGCGCCCGCAAGCGCAACTCGATGAATGGCTTCACCAGATCACCGAGGAACTGGCCGCGCATAACCGCGACAATCCGGATCGCCCCGCCGCGCCCTATGCGGTCAACCAGATCGTCCATAAATCGAACGACCGGCTCGATGCCGATATCGCGACCTGCGCCAAATGGCAGGTGCCGATCACGATCACATCGCTGGGCGCCCGCGAAGATCTCAATCAGGCGGTTCATGGATGGGGCGGGATCACACTCCACGACGTCATCAATGATCGCTTTGCGCACAAGGCCGTCGAGAAGGGCGCGGACGGTCTGATCCCGGTTGCTGCTGGTGCTGGCGGACATGCGGGAACGCTGTCTCCGTTCGCGTTCGTTTCCGAACTGCGCGAATGGTTCGACGGGCCGATTGCCCTGTCCGGTGCAATTGCCACGGGCCGTTCGGTTTTGGCCGCGCTCGCCTGTGGGGCCGATCTGGCCTATATCGGATCGCCTTGGATCGCGACCAAGGAAGCCAATGCCGATCCTGCATATAAACAGGGCATCGTTGAGGGCCGCGCTGCGGATATCGTCTATTCGAGCCTCTTTACCGGGGTGCACGGCAATTATTTGCGCGGCTCAATCGAGCGCTCAGGCCTTGATCCGGATAATCTGCCCGAAGGCGATTTGAAAACAATGAATTTCGGCTCTGGCGGCAATACCAAGGTCAAGGCCTGGAAAGACATCTGGGGCTCGGGTCAGGGCGTTGGTGCAGTCACGGTGGTCGAAAGCGTCGCGGATCGCGTCGACCGGCTCGAAGCGGAATTCAATGTGGCAAAAGCAGAGCTGGCAGCAAAGCTCGCATAGAGTTGGAGTTCTATTCCTGCGCTCCCAATGCCTCGGCAAGCAAGGTGTTGGCGCGCGGGCCATCCCAATTCATCCCACCGACCACGCGCCAGACCTCCTTGCCTGCGGTATCATAGAGCACCGTCGTTGGCAGCACTCCAGTCTCAAAGGCAAAGCCGAGATCGTTCTTTGAATCCAGATAAGGCTTCAATTGCTTAAAATTGCGCTTCGCCCACCAGCCATCGACCAAGGCGCGACTATTATCCTGACTGACAACGATCACTTGAAGGCGCTCGGCTTCACGCCCTCCAAGCGCATCGAGCGTGGGCATTTCTGCGACACACGGTCCGCACCAAGTCGCCCAGAGATTGACCAGCAACGGTTTGCCACGCAATTCCGAAAGGCTGAACTTCGCGCCATTGGGATCCTCAAACACGACAACTGGCATCGCCTCCCCGCGATGGGAAATGTCGAGCTTGCCCGCCTGCTCCGGCTCGGTAGCTATCGATGCTTCGTCCGCCTTGGGTTGCGGTGTGGAGGGAGATTGCTTATCGCACCCGCCCAACAGAACGGCGCAACTCCCGAGGAGGCCCAAAATTTCCAGTCGCAATGATAACTCCAATTCCATGTGGGGCGGGCGCTTTGCAGACGGCCCATCGGCAGTGATGCGCGAGATAAATGCCTCCATCCCGTTCGACAAGCGGCTTTGGCAGCAGGATATCGCCGCGTCAAAGGCACATGTCGCGATGCTGGGGGCAACCGGGATACTTTCAGCAGCGGATCAGCATGCGATCAGTGCGGGGCTGGACGCCGTCGCAGCCGATTATGCACGCGACGGTGTGTCCGAAGACCTTGCGCTTGAAGACATTCATATGGTCACCGAAACCCGACTCGCCGAAAAGATCGGGCCAGTGGCTGGACGGCTGCACACCGCCCGATCACGCAACGATCAGGTCGCAACGGACTTCAAACTTTGGGTTCGTGACGCGATCGACGCGGTAGACATGGGGTTGAAGGCGCTTCGTTTGGCAATCATTGCCCGTGCAGAAGAGCATGCCGAGGACGTTATGCCGGGCTTCACCCATCTTCAGAGTGCCCAGCCAGTTACGCTTGGCCATCATCTGATGGCTTGGCAGGAGATGATTCGCCGCGATGCTTCGCGCTTTGCCGATGCCCGGAAGCGTCTCAACCAGTGTCCACTGGGAAGCGCAGCACTGGCCGGGTCCAGCTTTCCAATCGATCGCTTTCAGACAGCAACTTCACTTGGATTTGACGGTCCGACAGCAAATTCGCTCGACAGCGTCTCCGACCGTGACTTTGCACTCGACTATCTGATGGCGGCAAGTCAGTGCGCGCTTCACCTTTCGCGTATGGCCGAAGAAATCGTGATCTGGGCCAGCCAGCCTTTCGGGTTCATTGCCCTGCCCGACCAATGGTCGACAGGCAGTTCGATCATGCCGCAGAAGCGCAATCCCGATGCGGCTGAGCTTGTGCGTGGCCATTCTGGCCGGATCATCGGGTGTGCCACCGCGCTCATGATAACCATGAAAGGCCTGCCCCTCGCCTATTCGAAGGACATGCAGGACGACAAGCCCCCAGTGTTTGAAGCGCATGATCTGCTGGCGCTTTCAATCGCCGCGATGACGGGGATGATCGAAAGCCTGGTCTTTCGTGTCGACCGGATGCGCATTCTCGCAGAAACCGGATTCTCTACCGCGACCGACCTCGCCGACTGGCTGGTCCGGGAAGCCGGCATCCCGTTTCGCGAAGCACACCATATCACAGGGCAGGCCGTCAAACTTGCCGAACAAAGAAACGGCATGCTTGCCGACCTGGCGCTGGAAGACTTGCAGGCGATTGACGCAAGGTTCAACGCGGCTGTGTTCGGGGTTTTGTCGGTTGACGCATCCGTGAACAGCCGCACCAGCCATGGTGGAACTGCGCCTTCGGGTGTAAGGATGCGGATAGCCGAAGCGAAGGCGGCATTGGAACGAAACACATGAAGAAACACTGGATCATGGCAACCGCTCTTCTGGCCTTGGCCGGATGTGGCGGCCGTGTAGCATTGACGCCAAAAACCGGGAATTCATTGCCGGCAAAGCCTGAAACCGCGTCCGTTGTTCCGACGCCCGAACAACTGCTTGTTCCAGACGTCCAGTCGCGGCCCAAACGCAGCGATGAACAGTTGAAACGTTCCGAAGAACGCCAGAACGACAAGTTCGATCTCCCTCCATCATTCTGAGGCCAAGTGGACCATTTTACCCTGAAGAACGGCATCTTGCATGCCGAAGATGTCCCTCTGACAGTCATTGCCGAGCAGGTCGGGACACCGGTTTATGTCTATTCACGCGCCACTCTCGAGCGGCATGCACGCATTTTCCGTGAAGGCCTTTCAGGCATTGACCGCGCACATTTCGCCTATGCCATCAAGGCAAACCCGAACCGCGCCGTGCTGAGCGTCCTCGCCAAGGCGGGATATGGAGCCGATGTTGTGTCGGGCGGGGAGATTTCGCGCGCACTCGCCGCCGGGATGGCACCCAAGGACATCGTGTTTTCCGGCGTAGGCAAGACCCGAGCCGAGTTGAAAAAGGCGCTCGATGATGGAATCGGCCAATTCAACCTTGAACTCGAAGAAGAAGGAGAAGCGCTTTCGGGCCTGGCCGCCGCCGCCGGGATCAAGGCCGTTGCAACGTTGCGCGTCAACCCCGATGTCGACGCGGGCACACATGCGAAGATCTCCACGGGCCGCAAGGACAACAAGTTCGGTGTGCCCATCGATCAGGCACCGGCCATTTACGGTCGTCTTGCGACGCTTCCCGGTCTCGCCATGAAAGGGATAGCCGTTCATATCGGCAGCCAGTTGTTCGATCTCTCGCGGCTTGAGGCTGCTTATGCACGAATCGGCGAGCTTGTGGCCGAACTCCGCAGCGCAGGCCACCGTATCGAGCGCGTCGATCTTGGCGGCGGGCTGGGTGTACCCTACAGGGTCGACGAATACCCACCAAGCCCCGCCGAATATGGCACAATGGTCGTCCGCGCGACCAAGGGTTGGAATGTTGAACTGATGTTCGAACCAGGACGCGTGATCGCAGGCAATGCGGGCGTTTTGCTGACCGAGGTCATCTGGGTGAAGCCATCCCCCGGAAACCCCTGGGTCATCGTCGATGCGGCCATGAACGATCTTGCCCGCCCCGCGCTTTACGATGCCTATCACGATTTCGCGGCCGTCCGTCCGACGGGCGAAAGGATGACGGCGCATATCGCCGGCCCCGTTTGCGAAAGCGGTGACACATTTGCCAAAGACCGCGAAATCGACCGCGTCAAATCGGGAGATCTTGCGATCTTCCGTACGGCCGGTGCCTATGGCGCAACCATGGCGAGCACGTACAACAGCCGTCCGCTTGTTCCCGAGGTCATGGTTGACGGAGACAAGTTCGCGGTCGTTGCCGATCGCATCCAGGCTGAAACAATCCTCGCCGCAGAGAGGCTTCCCGACTGGCTTTCCGGCTAGTTGCGAGCGGATTCCAAAAGAAACCAGGCCCGCTGTTCGGCTTCGTCTGTCCATGTGTCGATAACGCCCGAGCTGGCATTGTCACCAGCCGCGTCCGCAGCGTCCTTTGCGTGTTTGAGGGCGTCGACCAGTAACAGATTGTCACGGCGCAACTCGGCGAGCATGTCCACTGCGGACACCTGATCGCAATCATTGTCCGCTATCGACGATAGCTTCGCGATATGGCCAATCGAGCGGATTGTTGTGCCGCCAATCTTGCGGACACGCTCGGCGATCAGATCCGTCGAAAGCAGGATCTGTGTTGCCTGCTCGTCGAGGAGCAAGTGGTAGTCCCTGAAATGTGGGCCTGAGACGTGCCAATGAAAACTCTTGGTCTTTACATAGAGCGCAAAACTGTCGGCGAGCAACTGATTCAGGGCTGTCGCGACCAAAGCCATTTTATTGGTCATGCTCGATCTCCTTTGGAAATCCTTTCTCTATCAAACTTTCCGACCACGCTCGAATCGATTAGTTTTGGCGCTGTGATCGCTAAACTAAATCAGTCGAAGCGCAGCGACGATCATCCAGCACCCAGAAGTGATCAGCAAAACGGCCGCGATCCTTCGCGACAAGGCCAGCGGAAAACCGCCTGGCCAGTTGCGGCCCATAATGACCGGTAAAGAAACAGCGATCATGGTGGCAGCAACCCCGGCACCAACCGCAAACGCGATCTGGCCGGTCCGGGCAGCCATTGCAAAGACGATAAATTGCGAGGCATCTCCAAACTGGAGGGGAGCAAACCCTTTGAGACCAGCGCCGAAGGCCGAATTCGCATTAACTTCGCGCGGGGGTCTTGCCGGTCGCACCATTGGCACGCCCGCAAGCACAAGCGCCAGCCCGGCCAATAGGCTGCGCGCATCGAAACTGATCATCCCGGCGACTATTGCGCCACCGATACCGGCAATCAGGAGGCTTGCGAGCGTTGTGAGGCCTAACGCGGCTAGTATCGCCTTAGCGGCATTGAATCGGAGTTGCAGGTCATGGCCTCTTGCCTGTGTTCGCCCACCCGTTTCGGCCAACAGTATCGCAATGAAGACGGGCAATATGGCTTCCATGCACTATCCGTAGAGGCGTTGATTGATCGCCGCCAGATAGGTTTGCGTGGCCGCAGCGTCGAGACGCTCACAGCCAACCGCGTCCCGCATTTTTTCCAGAAAAGACATCGCCATCGCCCCGCCAGCCGAATGGGCAAGCTCGCTTTCCAGGCAATGCGCAATTTCGACGACCGGTGTCAGGCCATATTGGCCGGCGATACGTCGCAGTTCGTCAATCTCATGCGCGAGTTGGGAAACGGAAATCTGGGGCAAGTCCGATATCAGGCGATCGATCCGTTCGCACAGTTGCGCCTGAACCTGCAGCAATGCGTCCTTGGCAATTCCCATCTGCCCCACTCCTGGCTGTGACAGATGAACCTTGCGCGCTTATGGTTACAGGAAGGTTAACGCCGCCTTGGAAACGCGCTTTCGGCGGAACGCAGGGCTTCAGACGTGACCGGATAGCCAAGATCGTCTGGAATGCACAAATGGGGTTCGCCGTCACGCTCTTCCATCCAGGGCGCCACGAGGCGAACGGGAATGCTGCGCGCATGGGCTTCTGCCTCGTCAAAATCGGCAAAAAGGGCCAGGCGCTCCAGGTTGCGTCGGGTCGGAAAGATGATCTTGACCTTGCCGACGTTGGCCGCATCGAGAACCTCCTGGGCGCTTGCCCAGAAACTGCTGACATTCTCCGTTTCATCAACCCGGGGATCCGGTGCGTCCGCCGCCGCGCGCGCAATATAGAAGCGCGTGTCGAACACGCGCGCCTCGCGAAAAGGAGGACACCAGCGGGCGAACGGCACTAAGGCGTCAAGGTCGAGTCTCAGACCGGCATCGGCGAGGAGCGCGCTGAACGGCTCATGCGCATGAAGCCGGGGTTGGGCCATCGCAATCCATTCGGGAGACGGCGCTGAAGCAAAGCCGATCGCGATGCCGCTTTCTTCCAGCGTTTCGCGGATCGCAGCGACGCGCGCTGCGCCTTCATCGAGTTCATGCGAATGGTCGGCAGCGATGGCATGATCGTCCGGATCTATCCGCCCGCCGGGAAATACTATGGCACCGCCGGCAAAGGCCATGCTCGCCGATCGTTCGACGACAAGCAGTTCGGGTGCGCCATCATCACGATGGCGAAAAATTACCAGCGTGGCCGCCGGAATCGGAACAAGCATTTCGCTGCCATTTTCTGTCAGGTTGTCATTCATAATGATTGGCCTATCGTTCCACTCGCCATTGGGGAAGGGGCAATGATGGGGATTACCGAGATATTGGGCGTGGCGGCAAGTGTCAGCCTTTTGGCCGGCTGGCGAATTTACTTGTGCGTCTTTGCCACAGGTCTTGCAATGCGCATGGGCTGGATCGCCGCTCCGGAGCATCTCCAGAGCCTCGCGGTCCTGGCCAATGATTGGGTGATGGGCGCAGCAGGCATTGGAATGATCGCGGAGTTCTTTGCCGACAAGATTGCCTGGCTCGACTCGCTCTGGGATGCCGTCCACACGGCGATCAGGCCGGTTGGCGGCGCATTGCTTGCCCTCGCGCTGGTCGACGCAGCAGATCCAAAATGGCAGGTTGTGACCCTTCTCCTCGGTGGCGGTGCGGCGCTCGTCAGTCATACAGCAAAAGCCGGGACACGGGCCGTGGTCAATGCCAGTCCCGAGCCCTTCAGCAATATTGCGGTTTCAACCGGAGAAGATGTGGCAACGGGTGGATTGTTGTTTCTGGCACTCTCAAAGCCCGTTACAGCGATCTTTGTCGCGATCCTGGTGGCCGCAGCTGCAATCGCAGCCCTGATCACAGTGCGGCGAGTATTGAAAAAACTTTTTGGCGTAACCCCTGAAACATCTACGCT
>JANNLW010000236.1:0-1029 GCA_031397145.1 Sphingomonadales bacterium
GGCAGGGCAATCAGCAGGACCAGGATCGTCGTCGCGACGAACCAGCCAAAGCCGTAGCCAAGGAAGGTGGACTGGAACCATTCGGTCATTGGACGATACCCAACCCCTCACCCCCTTCAGGGGGAGAGGGACAGGCGGCCCCCGGACGTGATCCGGGGGACGTCAGGGAGAGGGGGGAGTAAGACAGAATCACTGGCGCAAACACGCTCGCTGCGCGTCGCTCTGCCCCCCTTTCCCCGGCCCTCTCCCCCTGAAAGGGGTGAGGGAGCGTTTCGCCCATCCTCATCATTCCGCCGCCTCCAGCCATTCGACCCCGTGCACCAGTTCATTCGAACATCGCTGCATCGTTGGGGACGCGCGGCAAATGGCGTTGGTCAGGTAGAAATCCTTGATCGGATAATCCGCAATATCGACTACGGCCTTGTCAGCAAGCGTGGGCGGGTTCCAGTCATAGCCAGCCAAGCCTTCCTGCCCAAGCGCAGGCACGGCCTTCGCCATCGCGGCGCGAAGCTGGTCAAGGCTGTCAAATGGCAAGGTCGCATCCGCAACATCGGAGAGCGCCCGGAAAATTGCCCAATCCTCGCGCGCATCTCCCGGCGGGAAAACCGCCCGCTCGCCGCGCTGGACCCGGCCTTCATTGTTGACATAGGTGCCCGATTTCTCGGTGTACGCCGCGCCCGGCAGGATCACGTCCGCAGCATGCGCGCCGGCATCGCCATGATGGCCGACATAGACTTTGAACGTATCGGCGAAGAGATCATAATTCACTTCGTCCGCACCAAGGAAGAAAGCAAGCTTGGGTTTTTTTGCCGCCAGCGCCTTGATCCCGCCCTTGGTCGCATAACCAAGCATCAGACCGCCCATCCGCGCAGCCGCGAAATGCGTAACATTGAAGCCGTTCCAGCCGTTGCGGACCAGCTTGTATTTGGCTGCAAGCGCGAGGGCCGCACCGTGCGCGCCTTCGTATCGCAACGCCCCGCCTCCAAGGATTAGCGCGGGCCGCTCAGCGCCCTTGAGCGCATCGGCGAC
>JANNLW010000297.1:0-5547 GCA_031397145.1 Sphingomonadales bacterium
AGCGTATAAGCAACACCAGGCGTCAGTCCCTTTATGGAAATTGCCTCGCGCTGCGGCAGGACAGCCAATGTCTCTGCAGAAGATGATCCGGGCATCAGCGCCTCAAGCAGTTGTGCATCGCTGATGGTCTGACGGGCGATCGCAATCATCATTTCATTCTCGTCCGGCAATTTCAGTCGTTTCAGCGCTTCTTTCAAGGCGTCCTTACCCAACTGTGCCGGCAGGCGCCGCGCAATATCATCATAGATTTTACGCCCGAGCGCGATCGATTCACCGCGCTCCTTGAGCCGAACGAAACGGCGGATCGCCGCACGCGCTTTCCCGGTGACAGCAAAGCCCAGCCATTGCGGTTGTGGTTCCTGGGCTTTTGATTTCAGGATGTTGACCTGATCGCCATTCTCGATCGGGGTTCGCAGCGGAACAACCCTCCCGTTGATTTTGGCCCCAACGGCAGTGTCGCCCAAAGTGGTATGGACAGCATAGGCAAAATCGACCGGCGTTGCACCCTTGGGGAGCTGGATAAGCTCCCCCTTTGGGGTAAATGCGAAGATGCGATCCTGATACATCGCCATACGCGTATGTTCGAGTAGTTCTTCGGGACTATCGGCATGGTCGAGGATCTCCATCAAGTCCTGAAGCCAACCAATCTGCGCATCCGGGGTCTCGCCGTTCTGCTTGTAGGACCAATGCGCCGCGACTCCGCGTTCGGCCTGCATATGCATGTCGATTGAGCGAATCTGGATTTCGATCCGCATCTTTTCCGAGTGGATCACAGACGTGTGGAGCGACCGATATCCATTTCGCTTGGGCGTCGAGATATAATCCTTGAATCGTCCCGGCACCATTGGCCAACGCCGGTGTATATCACCCAGAGCAGCATAGCAGGCCTCGACATCGGGAACGATCGCGCGAAATGCCATCACGTCGGACAATTGCTCAAAGCTGATATGCCGCTCCGCCATTTTGCGCCAGATGGAATAGGGATGCTTTTCCCGACCATACACATTGGCCTCAATACCGGCGCGCGAAAGGAGCAATTTTATTCCGGACCCAATCCGTGCGATCTTGTCACCGCCACCTTCATTCAACTGCTCTAGACGCTTGGTGATCGAAGCCCAGGCATCCGGCTCCAACTCGCGGAATGCCAAGGTCTGCATCTCGTTCATGAACTCGTACATGCCTATGCGCTCGGCAAGAGGAGCGTAGATATCCATTGTTTCGCGCGCGATCCGGCGGCGCTTGGCGTCATCCTTGATGAAATGCAGGGTGCGCATATTGTGCAGCCGGTCTGCCAGTTTCACAAGTAGAACGCGGATATCATCAGATGTGGCAAGCAGGAACTTGCGCAGATTTTCTGCCGCCCGTTCATTGTCCGTCATCGCCTCGATCTTGGAGAGCTTGGTTACGCCGGCAACGAGGCGAGCAATATCCGGCCCGAACTTGGCCTCGATTTCCTCATGCGTTGTAAGCGTGTCTTCGATCGTGTCGTGCAGCATCGCTGTCGTAATGGTTTGATCGTCAAGCCGCAGTTCAGTCAGGATACCTGCAACTTCAATAGGATGGCTGTAATATGGATCGCCTGATGCTCGCTTCTGTGTGCCGTGCTTCTGCATCGAAAACACGTAGGCGCGGTTGATCAACGCCTCATCAGCGTCCGGATCATATGCCTTGACCCGTTCAACAAGTTCATATTGCCTGAGCATCGTGGTCATGATGGGGTGGCGACGGGGGCAAAAGCAAGCATGTTGTTGGCGGAACACTTGTCAGCGACTATGGCGCGCGTCATGCTCGTAGATCGCGTCCTATTCCTCGATGGCGAGGCAATCATCGTCGATAAGCCTTCTGGCCTTCCGGTCGACCCTCCGCGGGATGGCTCGCTTAGCCTTGAGAATCACCTTCAGGCGCTGACTTTCGGCTTCCAGCGCTGGCCAACCGCAGTTCACCGGCTCGACCGCGATACCAGTGGTTGTTTGCTTCTGGCCCGCAATCCAAAGGCGCATGCCAGGTTCCAGCAGGCTTTTGAAACCAAAACCGTGGTGAAACACTATCTGGCGGTTGTGGAAGGCGTGCCAGAAACGCATTCAGGTGTGATCGACCTGCCCCTTGCCAAACGCAGCACCAAAGAAGACGGTTGGCGGATCGTGGTGGACACCAAGACAGGTAAAAGCGCAGTTACAGCGTGGGAACTGGTCACCGAACACAACGGACGCGCATTGATCCGTTTCATCCCGGAAACCGGCCGCACCCACCAGATCAGGGTTCATGCGACCGAAGGGCTCGGCATGGCCATTGTTGGCGATCCGGTTTATGGAAATGCGGGCGAGCCGATGCTGCTTCACAGCGCCTTCCTCTCGCTCCCGCGCCAAGGCAAGCCGGCCATTGAGGCTGTCGCCCCGTTGCCGGAGCGTTTCATGAATGCAGGTTTTTGCTCGTCGTCGTGAAGAGTTCAATTCGACGGCATCAGCGTCCATTTTCAAATTTGCAAGGCAGCCCTAGACCAGCCTGCTTTGTTTTACCGCAGCTTCGATGAAACTTGCGAACAGCGGGTGTGGATCAAATGGCTTGCTCTTCAATTCGGGATGAAATTGCACGCCGACGAACCATGGGTGATCAGGTCGCTCGACGATCTCGGGCAACTCGCCGTCGGGAGACATTCCGCTGAAAACCAGTCCACTGGCTTCAAGCGGTTCCCTGTATCGCGTATTGACTTCGTAGCGGTGCCGATGCCGCTCTGAAATCTCGTTATAGCCATAAATGCTTGCAACATGACTGTTACCGGAAAGGATCGCGTCATAGGCACCGAGACGCATCGTCCCACCTAGATCTCCACCTTCTTCGCGCTTCTGGAGCCCCTCTTCGCTCATCCATTCGGTAATGATACCGACGACTGGCTCATCCGTCGGACCAAATTCGGTTGAGGAAGCACCCGCAATGCCTGCAAGATTACGCGCTGCCTCGATACAGGCCATCTGCATCCCGAAACAAATTCCGAAATAGGGTACCTTGCGTTCGCGCGCAAAGCGGATGCTGGCGATTTTTCCTTCCGCTCCACGCTCCCCAAATGCTCCGGGCACGAGAATGGCGTGGAGCGGTTCAAGTCGTGCAGCGACATCACTGTCATCGGCTTCGAACAGTTCGGCGTCGATCCAATGGATATTGACCTTGACCCGGTTGGCGATCCCCCCATGCACCAAGGCTTCGTTGAGTGACTTGTATGCATCAGGCAAGCCAACATACTTGCCCACTACACCAATCGTTACTTCGCCTTCAGAATTGGCGAGGCGATCCTCAATATCTGCCCAACGCGAAAGATCTGGATTGGCCGCAGGTTCCAGTCCAAAGGCGCGCAGAACCTCATCATCAAGCCCTTCTGCATGATATTGCATTGGCACGGCATAGATGGTTTGTGCATCGAGCGCCGGAATGACTGCTTCTTTGCGAACATTGCAAAAGAGTGCGATCTTCGCACGTTCGCCTTCGGGCAACGGATGTTCGCAGCGGCAAACCAGAATGTCAGGCTGCACACCAAGAGCAGCCAATTCGCGGACGGAGTGCTGAGTGGGCTTGGTTTTCAATTCCCCTGCCGCCGCAATATATGGGACCAGTGTCACGTGGATAGACACGGCATTGCCACGGCCCAGATCATTCCTGAGTTGCCGTATCGCCTCGATAAAGGGAAGCGATTCGATATCCCCTACCGTTCCGCCAATTTCACAAAGGACGAAATCAAGATCGTCGGTCTGATCCAGTGCGAACGCCTTGATTGCATCGGTCACATGCGGAATAACTTGAACCGTGGCCCCCAGATAGTCGCCGCGCCGCTCCCTTTGAATAATCGTCTGGTAAATACGACCTGACGTCACATTATCGGATTGACGACCGGCAACCCCGGTAAACCGTTCATAGTGGCCAAGATCAAGATCTGTTTCCGCGCCATCATCGGTCACATAGACTTCACCGTGCTGGTATGGCGACATCGTCCCTGGATCGACATTGAGATAGGGATCGAATTTCCGGATGCGTACGCGGTATCCACGCGACTGCAAAAGCGCCGCGAGAGACGCTGCCATAAGACCTTTGCCAAGCGAGGAGACCACGCCGCCGGTGATGAAAATAAACCGCGCCATGGGAGGAGAGGCTTAGACGCCCCGATGCGGGTTCGGCAAGAGGATGAATCCCCCCGCGGCAAATATTATTGCGAATTGTTTCCAGGCGTCGCCGCTGGCGCTGGAGCGGTCGTTGTGACAACCGGCGGAGGCGTAACCGTCGCCGCGTTTTGCGCGGGTCGCTTTTCGATTGCTGCCGCTGGTTTGGACTTGGTCTTTTCGACCACAGGCTGCGTAACGGCCCTTGGTTGGCCAGCCAGCGGAACTGCGGTCGCTGGCGAGGTCTGGGTTGGCACTATTTGGTTGCCGGCATCAGTGCCGACGAGCGGAACGCCAGAACCAGGCGCTGCGGGCGCAGTGACAGGCTGTTTTGCAAGCGTCGTATCAAGCTCTGCGGGTGTTCGGTTGAATGTGGCAAGCCCAGCGAGTCCAATCGACAACAAGACGAAAAGTATCGCAAGTACTGTCGTAGCGCGAGTCAGGAAGTCAGCGGCGCCGCGCGCCGTCATCAAGCCTGATGGGCTTCCACCCCCAGCAAGTCCGCCCCCTTCAGAGCGCTGCATGAGGATGACTCCAACCATAGCCGCAGCAATGATCGCGTGAACGACAAGAAGGAACTTATACATGGGCGCGGCCCTTAGCGGAGCGAAGGCAAGGGATCAACCACAGTTGGCACGTTGGCAATTCACCTTGGGTATTACAGGATTGGCGGGGCACAAGGTGAATGGTTCAGAGTGCGAGCAATGGTTCAGAGCACCTCAGCCCCGCCAATGCAAGAACGGCCCTGGCGGGGAGGGGTCCCAGCCAGGGCCGCATCCAGATGTTCAGGTGTTGACCGGCCTGATCCATCGGGATTCCTTGAGCTTCTATTTGGAAGGCAAAAGCACCGTATCGATTACGTGTGCGACGCCATTTGACTGATAGACATCGGCTTGTGACACCGTGGACTTGCCTCCGGTGGCGTCGGTCAGGACGATCGATTCACCTTCCTTGCTGGCTGTTAGCGAACCGCCAGCGACAGTCTTGAGCTTTGCCTTGCCACCTCCGGCTTCAATCATCTTGCCGAGTTCAGCCGTATCCAGCTTTCCAGACACAACATGATAGGTCAGAATGCCAGCGAGCTTTTCTTTGTTCTCGGGCTTGATCAGGGTTTCGACTGTGCCTTCCGGCAGTTTCTTGAACGCATCATCGTCAGGTGCGAACACGGTGAAAGGCCCGGGGCCTTTCAGCGTATCGACAAGACCGGCCGCGCCAACCGCAGCAACGAGCGTCTTGAGATTGCCCGCGGTCGATGCGTTCTCAACCACATTCTTGTCGGGAAACATCGGTGCGCCGCCGACCATCGGATTTTCGCCGCCAGACATCGCGCCCGCATCATCCATCATGGTATTGTCGGCCATCATGGAATTATCGCCGTCGACCGGCTTCTTGGAACAAGCGG
>JANNLW010000313.1:0-11286 GCA_031397145.1 Sphingomonadales bacterium
GATGCCCCGCCCGGGAATTGGGTGAGGAATCACGGTTCCATCGCCAAATCGGCAATGTGCCCCAGCCGGCGTACCGACCGACTGAAGACCCTGACTCAAACACTCACTCTTCGGCGGGTCAAGACTCCGAGTGTGCCGTCCATTTTCATGCCCATCACCCAGGCATAATAGCCCGTTGCCGCAGGAACGCTGTTCCAGTTGAGATTGAACGCCCCATCCGCAGCAGGAGAGGTCTGGCCGCGCAAGCCCGCCATATAGTCCTGTGCCAGCGCAAACTGGATTTCGGGCGCGTAGGTCGAAGAGATACGATGATTGCCGATCAGCGATCCGGACTGCGGTTGCTTGCCCGATTTGGCGTTGGGCCATTCGCCAAAGGTGCGGCTGTTTGACGAAGACGGCCCACGATCGGAAGGAATGCGGGCCGAATAAAGGTTCGGTATCGGTTGCCCGGTGCCGATCTTGCTGAAATCGATGATAGCGGGCTGACCCTTCGGGGCGTGCGTTCCGCAGCCCCAGTAAAGCAATAACCGCCCCTGGGGACGTTGAAAGTCACGCGGCATCTGTCCAGGCTCGTCGCGCGTCTTGCCTTCCACAGGAGAGACCAAAGGGACCGACTTTCCAAGCTTTGCAGAAGGCTGGAAGAAGTGATCGGCGATCGGCGTGCCAGTAGCGGCGATCGTCGAGCCGAGCCGCAAGTGCAATTCACGGGATTCCCGCCCACCACCGCCGAACATCATGGACATGGCAGCGCCTGCGCCACCGCCTGCCAACCCCGCAAGACCGGTGGTTGTGCCGACGTCCATTGCATAGCGTGCCTTAGGCTGGGGTCCTGCAACCGGTTTGGCTGCCGAAGGGCTGGCTATCGGTTTTTGCGGAGCCGCCGCAATCGCGCTGACACAAAGCGCGGCACCGCTTCCCAAGACCAAAGGCCAAACTATCCTCATCGTCCTTCTCCTGTCCACTCGCTCTGTACTCGATCCAGGAATGCCTCACTTCGCTATGGCAACATCCTCATCCTTGGCTGCCCGCTTCTCGGGAGGATGAAGCGTCAATCGCGTCGCACGCCTGACGTCCCCATCAGTCACTTCAATCCTCCACCCACTTCCGTGCAAAACGCTTTCGCCGATCTGCGGCACATGTCCGGCAAGTACGAAGGCCAACCCCCCAAGAGTGTCGACATCTTCGTCAACGTCTGCAAGGCGCGGGTCAACCGCTTCCGCCACGTCTGCCAGCTCGACCCGCGCGTCTGCATCCCAACGCCCACTGTCCATCTTTACGATCATGGCGACCGGCGTTTCGTCATGCTCATCCTCGATGTCGCCGACAATTTCCTCGACCAGATCCTCGATCGTCACCAATCCTTCGGTCCCCGAATATTCATCAATGACGATCGCCAGATGGGTCTGGCTTGCCCGCATGTCTGCCAGCAGATCGAGTACGCCCATCGACTCCGGAACATAGCGTGGTTGACGAATCAGTGTTTCAATACTTGCCGGAGGATCGGACTTGTTGGCGAGGATCTCGAAGACGTCCTTGATATGGATCATTCCGGTGATCGTATCGAGACTGTCCCGATACACCGGCAAGCGGCTGTGCCCGGCATCCGCAAAGGCAGCAACGAGCGCGTCAAATCCGATATCTTCGGCGACCGCGATAATTTCGCCGCGCGGAACCGCAACATCTCCTACCGTCCGCTCTCCAAAATGAAGCAGGTTGCGCAACATCTGCCGCTCGACGGGCGAAAGATCGCCTTTCGCTTCCTCGCCCTCCTCCTCATGTTCGTCAATCGCGTCTTCGATCTGGTCACGCAGGCTGGCATCGCGGTCACCGAACAGCAGGGCCTTGAGACCCTGCCATATTCGGCCATTGCTACTCGAATCGTCGGGCATGGGTGTTTGGTCAGTCCTCTACTGGCTCATAAGGGTCGTGCAGGCCGAGTATGGCCATGATCCGGCGTTCCAGCGATTCCATTGCTTCGGCTTCATCATCCCGCATGTGATCATAGCCTAACAAATGCAGCGTGCCATGCACAATAAGGTGAGTTGCATGGGATTCGACGGAAACGCCGCGCGCTACCGCCTCTTGCGCACAGGTTTCGCGGGCCAGGACTATGTCGCCGAGGAGAACCTCGTTGTCAGCGTCGTATGCGAGTGCGCCGATCAGGCCAGGCTCAACCATCGGGAACGACAGGACGTTGGTTGGCTGGTCTTTATGCCGATAGTCGCGGTTGAGCGTTCTCACTTCGTCATCGTCGGTCAGGCGAATGGCAATTTCAATCACAGCGTCGATATTTTTGAGCGCGAGATAGGGTGTCGCGCCGATCGTCGCCTCTACCGCAGCGGCGGCGAGGACCTCCCAATGATGGTCAGGCCAGCACGGTTGTGCTTGCAGCGCTGTCTCGATCAATCCCGGCCCTCATAAGCCTCGACGATCCGCCCGACGACCGGATGCCGGACGACATCACTGATGCCGAAGGTGACCGTCGCGATACCCTCCACGCCCTCCAGCCGACCAACTGCATCGGCCAGCCCCGATTTGCTGGGATCGGGCAAATCGACTTGCTTCGGATCGCCGCACACGACCATCCGACTGTTCTGGCCGAAGCGGGTGAGGAACATTTTCATCTGCATCGCGCTGGTGTTCTGCGCTTCGTCGAGGATGATGAAACTGTCTGCCAGCGTCCGGCCGCGCATGAAGGCAATCGGAGCAATCTCGATTTCACCCGAAGCAATCCGCCGCTCAACCTGTTCGGCAGGCAGGCAGTCGTAGAGCGCATCGTAAAGCGGGCGGAGATAGGGATCGACCTTTTCCTTCATGTCGCCGGGCAGGAAGCCGAGCCTCTCCCCCGCCTCAACCGCAGGGCGCGACAGGATCAGCCGGTCGACGCTCCCGGTAATCAACTGCGAGACGGCTTGTGCGACTGCCAGATAAGTCTTGCCCGTACCGGCCGGGCCGAGAGCGAAGATGATGTCGTTGCGGGCCAGTGCTTCCATATAGCGAATTTGCGTGGCCGAACGCGGAACGATGGTTTTCTTGCGCGTCCGGATCATGATCGGCGGCGCTTCATGCTCATGGCGAATGATCCCGTCGAGTGTTGGCTCAAACGCCATCTGGATCAGCGCGTGGACTGCGCCCGCATCAATTTCCTGACCCTGAGCAAGCCGGTTGTAGAGGCCGGTCAACACATCGCGGGCGCGACCGATGGCCTCTGCCTCACCCTCAAGCTGAATCTTGTTGCCGCGCGCCGCAATATAGACGCCAAAGCGGTTTTCGATGGCAACAAGGTTCTGGTCGAACTCTCCGAACAAGCGCCCCAATAGCTGGGGCTTGTCAAAAACAATCTCGAGCCGGGCTTTGTCCTCGGCTTTGGCTTGCATCGGTTTGCGCGACATAAAGCTCCTTGTGCGGTCGATATTTTGAAGAGTGCCCGTTAATTGAGTGCGGCGCAATGCAAAGAATGGCGCTTGCGACAGGCCGTTAGGCTGCAGCGTCCATCACCGCCAGGCCAATCAGGCTGTTGGGTGCAGCCGAAACCAGATCAACGGCGAGGAGCACTCCTGTTTCTGGGCCATTTTCGACAACCACTGACTGTAGCCAGGGCGATTTTCCGATTTTCTGCCCCGGCCTCTTGCCATTGCGTTCGATCAGTATCTCGCACCTCTTGCCGATGCTTGCCTGATTGAATGCATGCTGTTGTACATTGATCAGTGCCTGAAGCCGCTGGAGGCGTTCATCCATGATCGCAGGCGAAGTCTGTCCTTCCATCGTTGCGGCTGGCGTACCCGGACGCGCCGAATATTTGAACGAATAGGCCGACGCATAATGGGTGTCTTCGATCAGCCGCAGTGTGGCCTCGAAATCGGCGTCCGTTTCGCCGGGAAAGCCGACAATGAAGTCACCAGAGATGGCAATATCCGGCCTGACCGTTCGCACCCGTTCGATCACATTGAGATAGGAGGCTGCACTATGACTCCGGTTCATTGCCTTGAGAATCCGGTCGCTGCCCGATTGCACCGGTAAATGGAGGAAAGGCATCAGCTTTTCCACATCTCCATGCGCGTCAATCAGCCCTTGGGTCATGTCATTGGGATGACTGGTCATGTACCGGATGCGGGCAAGGCCGGACAGTTTGTCCAGCGCGCGGATCAGATGGCCAAGATCACGCCCGCCTTCACCCCAAGCGTTCACATTCTGTCCGACAAGCGTGATTTCCTTGACACCTGCATCAACGAGCACATGTGCCTCGTCCATGATTGCGTCAAAGCTGCGGCTGATTTCGGCGCCGCGCGTATAGGGCACCACGCAATAGGTGCAGAATTTGTCGCACCCTTCCTGCACAGTCAGGAACGCTGATGGCCCCTTGCGTGGCGCGCGCTTCGGCAACGCGTCGAACTTGGCCAGACCTGGCAGATCAAGGTCGATGCTGCGCTTTCCGCTAGCCGCCTCGGCAATCATTGTAGGCAGCCGATGATAGGCTTGCGGGCCAACGACAATATCCACTTCGCGTGCTCGGCGTGGAATTTCCGCACCTTCAGCCTGTGCGACGCAGCCCGCGACCGCGATCATCGGACGCGAGCCATCATCCCGGCGCATCCGGCCAATGTCCGAATAGACCTTCTCCGCAGCCTTTTCCCGGATGTGGCAGGTATTGAGGATCACAAGATCGGCCTCGGCCTCGGAGGCAGAGGACATGCCCTCACCATCCAGCATTTCTGCCATGCGTTCGCCGTCATAGACGTTCATCTGGCAGCCGAACGATTTGACGTGGAAGGTTTTGGGGACGGTATGCTTCATGCGCCTGCGCCTTAGACGCCGAACAATTTTCCCGCAATCGCATCCCGGCTATGCATCGCAATTGCCTTTCGATGCGTAAAATCGGCATGGTCTAAGGGATCGAGGAAATGGAGGGTGACCTGAAGGCGTTCGGGTCGGCTCATGACCCGCAGCGCATTGACGCCCACAGGTTCGTCATCGATCCAGGCAATTTCAGGCGCGGGATCGCCATAGTCGATCGCCACTGGCTGGATCGAGATGCCTTGCGGCGGTGGCGTAACCGATGCGATCAACGAGGATCGGAAAGGCAGGAGTTCTGTGCCATTGCTGGTTGTCCCTTCGGGAAACAGCGTCAGCGGCTGGCCGGTTTCAAGCGCTGTTTTCATCGCGAGCGCCTGTGCTCCGACATCGAGCCGTTGGTCACGGGCAACGTAGACCGAGTTGTTGAGCGTCGCCATCCATCCGATCACGGGCCACGGCGCCATATCCGATTTGGCAACGAACGCGCTTCCCGTCTTGCCGGCAAGGATGAAGATGTCGAGCCAACTGACATGATTAGCAATGAAGAGGACATTGCGGGTCAATGGACTGCCGGTCACAGTTACGTCGGCGCCGGCCGTTTTTCCGGCAAACTGGAGGAACAGGCGCGGCCAGGGCGAACGCAGGCCCAAGAGTCGCCAAATCCCGTGGACCGGAAGCATAAGAATTAACGCAGCCGAGATTCGGGCAACCTTGGCCCAGGCGCGCGGGTGGACGCGCTCAGCTCTTGCGATCGAGCGCGACGCCATAGAGTTCCATCCTGTGGTCCACGAGGCGGAACCCCAGTTTTTCGGCAATTTGCTTTTGCAGCGCCTCAAGTTCGGGATCGACGAATTCAATCACCTTGCCGGTTTCCACATCGATCAGATGGTCATGATGGGCCTCGGGGGCGGCCTCATAGCGCGAACGGCCATCGCCGAAATCATGCCGATCAAGAATGCCGGCCTCTTCAAACAGCCGAACAGTGCGATAGACTGTGGCAATTGAAATGCCGGAATCGACGGCCGAAGCACGTGCATGTAACGCTTCGACATCTGGATGGTCTTCAGCTTCGGAAAGGACGCGCGCGATGATTCGGCGCTGCTCGGTGATCCGGAGCCCTTTTTCGGCGCACAATGCCTCGACGTCTATTCGTCTAGGCATGAGAACAGGCTTGCAACAAGATCATGCCAGCCCTTTTAGAGAGGCGTGCGGGCAAATCAATCGCCCGCCCGACTCCGCATCTGGCTTTATTTGCGCTTGCCCGGCTTGCGCCCAAGCCCGATCTTGACTGCAAGCTTGCGGCGTTGTTCGGCATAGTTGGGCGCAACCATCGGATAGTCCGCTGGCAATCCCCATTTGGCGCGATATTCATCCGGCGTCATGCCATAATGAGTCATCAGATGCCGTTTGAGCATCTTCAGTTTCTTTCCGTCATCCAGGCATACAATATAATCCGGCTTTATCGAAGCACGGATGGATACTGCAGGTTCTGCACGGACTTCGGGAGCGGGAGATCCGCCACCCAAGCCTGCCAAGGCAGAATGCACATTGGTTATCAGTGTTGGCAAGTCAGAAACGGCTACACTGTTGTTACTGACATGGGCAGCAACAATATCCGCCGTCAGTGTTATGATGGTTTCTGTCATGTCGTTTGAATCGTTCATGTCTCGCTACTCCTAGCTTGTTTTGGTTTTGCCTTGTCGGATTGTTTTAATCATCTGCGACCGGAGCATGAACAGGATAGGCGCATGAAATACCAATATCAATATTCGATTCGGCCCAAATCCATGCCAAATTGGATCAGAATCACCCGATCTCAAGACTTAGTGTTGCTGCGTCGGCTAGCTGGCCGTCGCTCCGTCGATAATAATCGCGACGCAATCCGACCTGTCGAAAACCAAGAACATTGTAAAATGCCAGCGCTGGATTGTCTGTCCTCATTTCGAGATGAAGTTTCTTGACGCCTTTATCGATGAGACGTTCTATTATTTTCTTGACCAGCGATTTACCGGTACCGCGACGCTGGCGATCAGGGTTGACCGCGATCAGGAGCAGTTCGCCCTCATCCGCGACGCTGCGCGCCAGTGCAAAACCAAGCGTTCGGTCGCCTGATCGTGCAATCAGGAGAAGGCTTCCAGGAAGTGACAATATGCCGGCGCACTGGGCGGCCGTCCAGGCTTCTCCAAAACGCGGATCGAACGCCTTTTTCATGACAATCAGCACCTTGTCGAGATCGAGAGCGCTTGCTTCAACGATTTCGAGGGACAGTGTCATGCGATCGGCCGCGCATCGGCGTCACGACCATAAACAGGAAAAGGCGGGCCATTCATTGCCGATTCCGGCAGGAAACGTGCGTTGGCGGCCCGGGCTTCGCCGTCAACAGCCTCGCCAGTCCCTCTTGCACTGACCAGTCGCGCGGCGCCGCTGCCGATCACAAGACGGTTGGCGAAGGCGATCGCCGCCGCCTCTGGCGTGAGCGAACGAACATGGCCGACTGCAGCAAAGGGGGTTCCGATGAAATTCTGGACGAAAATTTCTCCATGACCGCCTTCAACGGCAACCGTCATTTCGCCACTACCGTGTCCGGCCGCCACGAGTGCAAGCGAGGACACGCCATGCACGGGTATATGCCAGCCCAAGCCCAGACCCCGTGCAGCCGCAATCGCTATTCTTACGCCCGTAAAACTGCCCGGGCCGCATCCAACGATTATCTCTTCGGCACGACCGCCATTGGGAAGACCGGCTATCCAGGGCAACAATCGCTCGGCATGGCCACGCCCGACGGACTCGTGTCGTTCAGCAACGACATTGCCGTTTTCGATCAATGCAATCGAGCAATCAGCGCCGGATGTCTCAATAACGAGGCGCAGCATTTTATCAGACGACGGTATTGAACCGGTCAAAGCCCGGTCGCGGCGAACGATCGAATATCGTTGACGGGTCTCCGACGCCGAGCGTGCAGATGAAGTTGGACTTCACCTTGGTGCCGGAAAAAAAGGCAGCATCGACCGCCTCGTTGGAAAAACCCGACATTGGACCTGTATCGAGTCCAAGCGCCCGGGCCGCAAGAATGAGATAGGCGCCTTGCAGGGACGCATTGCGGAATGCTGTCGCTTCAGCCAGCGCCGGGGCGCCTGCAAACCAGCTCCGCGCATCGGCGTGGGGGAAAAGTTCAGGCAGATTTTCGTAGAATTCCAGATCCATGCCCACAATCACCGAAACGGGTGCCTTGCGGATCTTGTCACCGTTGGCGGGCAAGGCCAGCGCCGCCAGCTTTTCCTTGGACTCGTCGCTCTTGCACCAGACAAGGCGTGCGGGCAGGCAATTGGCCGAGGTTGGGCCGAACTTCATCAATTCCCAGATGGCATCCATTTGATCCCGTGTAACGGGAACGTCTGTATAGCCATTGTAGGTGCGTGCGGCGCGAAACAACTGGTCAAGCGCCGCGGGTTCAAGCGGTTGGGACATGTCTGGCCTTTCCTTGGGATGCGTCAAACCGCGAGGACTTCAGTAACCTCGGGGACATAATGCTTGAGGAGCGACTCGATCCCCTGCTTGAGTGTCGCCGTCGAGGACGGGCAACCTGCGCAGGCGCCCTGCATCTTGAGATAGACCTTGCCGTTATCGAAACCGCGATAGATGATGTCGCCGCCGTCATTGGCAACGGCAGGACGGACGCGTGTCTCGATCAGTTCCTTGATCTGGACAATGATATCCTCATCTTCAGGATTATCGGAAAAGCCGTCACTTTCCGCTGGAACACTGAAACCGGCGCTCGCAGGCTTGAAGAGCGGCATGTTTGCGGAGAAATGGTCCAACAGGATGGAAAGCACATCAGGCTTCAAGTGTCGCCAGTCGACGCCGGGCCCCGAAGTGACGGAAACAAACTCCTTCCCGAAAAACACGCCCTCGACATCGCCCAGCCCGAACAGTGCTTCGGCCAAGGGAGAAGCCTCGGCCTCTTCGGGGGTGGCAAAGTCGCGCGTGCCGCTTTCCATGACGATGCGGCCGGGCAGGAATTTGAGTGTCGCCGGGTTCGGCGTGGTTTCAGTTTCGATCAGCATGACCTCTAAATGGGCGCGCAGGCCTGCCCGATCAAGGTAATTTCCCTTTCAGCCTTGCTTTTGCCGCTTTTAGCGCCTATCTGATTGTGCAGCGCAGCATTCCGAATGCGGTTTGCCCTTGCTGGCCAGCGTGATTGTCCACCCCATCCGAAAGGGCGTGGCTCAGGCCAGCACCATAGAGCGCGATGCCACAAGGCTTCCCTTTTCACGCGGGTTGTCAAATTTGACCCCGCTTGCGCGCGCACAATCCGTGTGCGTTCTCGCTTATTTTGAAACGAGATTTATTTTGACTCAATTTTCCGATCTTGGCCTTGCCAAGCCGCTTTTGGCCGCGCTTGCCGCCAAGGGCTACAATACCCCCACCCCGATCCAGCTACAGGCGATTCCGCCGCTGTTGGCTGGACGCGACGTTTGCGGCATTGCGCAGACCGGCACCGGCAAGACCGCTGCCTTCGCACTGCCCTCGCTCGATTACATGTTCAACAACCCCAAGCCACGGGCCCAGCGTTCGTGCCGGATGCTCGTCCTGTCGCCAACCCGCGAACTCGCCGCACAGATTGGAGCCTCGTTCAAAGACTATGGCCGCCAGATGCAGGTTGTCGTTGAAACCGTCTTTGGCGGCGTACCGATCGGCCGCCAGATCAAGGCGCTTGGCATGGGCGTCGATGTTCTCGTCGCCACGCCCGGCCGACTGATCGATCTTGTCCAGCAACGCGCCGTTTCGTTGCGCGATGTTGAGATCTTCGTCCTCGATGAGGCGGATCAGATGCTCGACCTCGGTTTTATCGTGCCTCTCAAGCAGATCGACAAGATGCTCCCCAAGGAGCGGCAGTCGCTTTTCTTTTCGGCTACGATGCCAAGGACCATCTCGGAACTTGGTGACCGGTTCCTGACTGATCCGGTCAAGGTTGCTGTCACGCCGATTGCCTCGACTGCTGAACGCGTCGAACAATATGTGACGTTCCTCAATCAGGTCGAGAAACAAGCCTTGCTGACCATTCAGCTTGGCAAGGAAGAGATTGAGCGCGCGCTTGTCTTTTCGCGCACAAAACATGGGGCGGACAAGATCGTGAAACATCTTCATGCCGCCAATATCGGCTGTGCTGCCATTCACGGGAACAAATCCCAGGTTGCGCGGACCCAGGCGTTGAACGCGTTCCGAAAGGGTGAAATTCGCATCCTCATCGCCACCGACATTGCCGCGCGCGGGATCGATGTGTCCGGCGTCAGCCATGTCTTCAACTTCGACATGCCCAATGTGCCCGAGCAATATGTTCATCGGATCGGTCGCACTGCGCGTGCCGGTGCCGACGGCATTGCCATCAGCTATGTGGCGGGTGAAGAAAAAGGCTGGCTGCGCCAGATCGAACGCCTGACCGGTGTGAAGCTGAATCCCGTTCCGCTTCCGGCCAATTTCGATGAATTGAGGGCCAAGCTGCCCAAGCCGATCAACAAGCCGAACAGCGAGCGCCCCAGCGGCGGTCGTGACCGCCCTCGCGGTGATCGGCCGCATGGCGATCGTCCCCAACATGGCGAACGCACCGAGGGCGAACGGGCGCATCGCTCCTTCCGCCCCCGCCGCAACCCCAACGGCATGGGCGCGCACAAGGGCGCTGTCCGCAAGACCGGATCGCGCTAGAATCTGATTCTGGCCCAAGGCTAAGCCACTCGATGGTTCAGCCTTGGGCTTTCAGTCGCTATCGAAGGGCGTCAACTGCCTTCAGAATCGTCGCATTATCCGCGCGGACCTTGTAATCGGTCGCAACGGATTTCCAGCGAACGACATTTTTGGCGTCAACGAGCAGGATGGATGCCTTGGGCACACCATAGGCATAGCTCCCCGCTGCATATGCGGGATCGCGAAGACCGAACGCGTCGATCATTGCCGATTTCTCGTCCGACAAAAGGGTATAGCTGATCCCGGTCTTGGCCGCGAAGTTCGCAAGTACATCAGGCGAATCATAGCTAAGCGCTGCAAGGCTGTAACCGCGTTGCACCAGCGTAGCGTGCACGTCCTTCAGGCTCTTGAGCTGGGCCTGACAGAAAGGGCACCATTTGGCGGATCGAAAAAGCACAACAACAGTGCCCTTTTTGCCTGCAATGCTGGCCCAGGTGCGGGCGCGACCCATTGCATCGACTGCCTTGAAGCCAGCCGGAACCTTCGCGCCTGTTGCAATTTCCGACGCGCCTGCCGGGGCGGCCACTGCGCCTCCCAACATGAAAGCAAGTGCGACAACTATCTTCAAAAAGGCATGCATTCCAAAACTCTCCGGCTCAATTCGTCATGATCCCGGTTCGTCAGGAAGCCCCCCAAAGTTACAGGAGCCGAAGCGGTTTATTGACCGGGAAAGCGCTCAAATGCGGGGAGGGTGTGCGCCGTTTCCATCCATTTGATCCGCTCGGCCGTCTGGATATGCGCACCGGCAGG
>JANNLW010000316.1:0-1454 GCA_031397145.1 Sphingomonadales bacterium
GTGAATGTTCCCGTTCCAGCAATTGGCGGGCTGCTTGGCTGCCTCCTTGGAATATGAATAGCTTCAAGCCTTGCGCGGCGTCTAAGGTTGTCCAGCTGCATCACAAGGACTTCTTCGGCCTTGTCAGAGTCTGCCTCGGCCCACGCTACTAGCTTCGCCGACGGCGGAACGTTAATTTCACTTCTCGCCGACCAAATGGCATTGTTTGCAGCAATAGACCAAGTCATGCGCTGTCTTGCATCTAGGTCGATCCCGGCCTGTGGATCGGGCCACTTAGCATGAATTAGATCGCCTTCACGCGCTCCCAAGGCGTGCCATAACTCTTCGGAGATAAATGGCATGAAGGGATGCAACATCACGAGGATTTGATCCAACACCCAGCCTGCAACGTTGCGGTGCTCATCAGCATCAACGCCGGACTGAAGATTGGACTTTATCTCCTCAAGATATTGATCACAGAACGTGCCCCAGGCGAAATGGTAGATCGCGTCGGCCATCGCGTCATAGCGCAGGTCGGCAATCGCCTTGTCGAGTTTGGCCAGCGTTTCGACCACTTCGCCGATGATCCAGCGGTTGACCGCAATGTCCGCCTTGGGCGCAGCCAGCGTAGTCGACGCCCCGATCCCGTTGGATTGGCAGAAACGCGCGGCATTCCAGAGTTTGGTCGCGAAATTGCGATAGCCTTCGACGCGCTTTTCATCGAGCTTGATATCGCGCCCCTGACTTTCCATAGCGGTCAGCGTGAAACGCAGCGCATCGGCGCCATATTGATCGATCAGGCCGAGCGGATCGACGGTGTTGCCCTTCGACTTGGACATCTTGGAACCATCCGCTGCGCGTACAAGTCCGTGGAGATACAATGTCTTCCATGGCACCTCTTTCATGAAATGCAAGCCCTGCATCGCCATGCGGGCGTCCCAGAAGAACAAGATGTCGAAGCCGGAGATCAGGATGTCGTTGGGATAATGCCGGGAGAGCAACGAACGTCCCTCGCCCCCTTCAGGGGGAGAAGGAAGAGGCGCGCCAGCGCCGAAGGGAGAGGGGGGAGTCTGGGAAGCAGCTTCACTCCCCCCTCTCCCCGTCATCGCTTCGCTCTGCCGACCCTCTCCCCCTGAAGGGGGTGAGGGTTGCGCTTCAGGCCAGCCCAATGTGCCGAATGGCCAGAGCGCGGAAGAGAACCAGGTGTCGAGAACGTCATTGTCGCGGGTCAAAGTTACCCCGGGACCAGCTAAAGCCTGCGCTTCAGTCTCATTTTCGGCGACATGCACGCTACCATCATCCGCGAACCAAGCCGGAATCTGGTGCCCCCACCACAATTGGCGACTGACACACCAGGGCTGGATATTCTCCATCCAGTTGAAATAGGTTTTTTCCCAAGTCTGCGGTACGACCTTGATCGCACCGGAGCGGACGGCCTCGATCGCGGGCTGGGCCAGCGTTTTGGCGTCGACATA
>JANNLW010000317.1:0-7221 GCA_031397145.1 Sphingomonadales bacterium
GCCGATGGCGAGTTCGACAAGGGTGAAGCCCTCTTCATCGGATTTCATCATCATACTCCGGCCAGGGATTCGAGTTGCAATATGGGTA
Source organism: Sphingomonadales bacterium (assembly GCA_031397145.1). Taxonomy (GTDB): domain Bacteria; phylum Pseudomonadota; class Alphaproteobacteria; order Sphingomonadales; family Sphingomonadaceae; genus Aquisediminimonas. The sequence continues at coordinate 89 of JANNLW010000317.1, forward strand.
GCAGAATCGAAAGCACGATGGCAGCCACGATTACGCCCATGATAACAATGATCGCCGGTTCAAGCAGGGCCAAAGCGGCAGCTGTGAAACTGTCAAATTCGCGCTCGAGATAGTCGGCTGCGCGCTCCAGCATCGAATCGAGTTGCCCGGACGATTCTCCGGATGCTGTCAAATAGACCAGAAGCGGCGGAAAGAGTCCCGTTCTGCGAAGTGCTCCAGACAGGCTGCCTCCACCCCGTATCGCCTCGACCATTTCCAGGCTCGCTTCGCGTAGCGCCCGATTGCGGACGGTACGTGCCGAAAGCGTCAGACCGTCGATCAGAGGCAAACGGCTCGCAACCATGGTGGCCAGCGTGCGCGCCAATCGGGCGGCATGGAGGTCACGGATCAGGCGGCCGAACAGCGGGAGCCGCAGAACCCGCCGGTCGAAGGACAAGCGCCGCGATTGATTCTGCAAAAGCCGCCAGCAGAGAAAGAGAGAGCCACCTGCAATCAGCAGGATCAGCCACCACCACCCTGCCAGCGCACCGGAAAGGGCAATCACGATGCGCGTAATCATCGGCAGTTGCTGGCCCACCGTGTCAAACTGCTCGACAACTTTCGGGACGACATAGATCATCAAGGCGCCGACCACGAACATCGCAACGATTGCGAGCACGATAGGATAGGCAAGTGCGGCAAATAGTTTGGACCGCACCTGCGCCTGCCGTTCCTGCAGGTCGGCAAGGCGGTCGAGGATCACCGGCAAGGAGCCGGCACCCTCTCCTGCCGAAACCATGGCGCGATATAGTTGCGGAAAACTACGCGCTTCGCGCTGCATCGCTTCGGCCAGGCTGCGTCCTTCGAGCACGCCATTATGAACAGTATCGATCACTTGGCGCGCCTTTTCGCTTTCGGTTTGTCGCGCGATCGTACGAAGCGACTCCTCGAGTGGGCTGACCCGGATCAGCGTCGCCAGTTGGCGGGTAAACAGTGTCAGTTGCTTGGCATTGAGCCGCTTTGCCCCGATCGATAGGAGCGGTGCTCCGGCTGCCGGTCGCTCCGCGCCTTCGCCGACGCTCACCACATAGAGTTTTTTTGCAATCAGCCGCTGTCGTGCGTCCTCGAGATTGTCCGCCGGGACGCGACCGCGCTTCTCGCGACCTGCGACATCAAGGGCGACATAATCAAACTGAGTCATCGCCGGTATCCCGTCGCGTAATGCGAACCGCTTCCTCGGGGGTTGTCTGCCCGGATATCACCAGCGCCCGCGCGGCTGCGTTGAGATCGTCCGACTTTCTGAACGCGTGGCGTGCGATCGCAGCTTCATCTCCGCCATCGTGAATCAACTGGCGGATCGTTTCATCGACACGAATAGCCTCAAAAACACCGATCCGACCCTTGAACCCGGTCCCATTGCAGGCCGGACAACCGACGGGCTCGAACACAGTCTGGCTTTCGGTAAGGCCAAGCAACGCCTTGGCCGATGTGCTTGCCACTTCAGCTTTTCGACAGTCCGGACACAGCCGCCGCACCAGACGCTGAGCCAGCACGGCACGCAAGGTTGATGCAAGCAGAAACGGCTCGATGCGCATGTCCCGCAATCGCGTAATGGCACCTGCGGCGTCGTTCGTATGAACAGTCGAAAGGACGAGGTGCCCGGTAAGCGAAGCCTGAACCGCAATATCCGCCGTTTCCCGGTCGCGAATTTCACCGATCATGACAATATCCGGATCCTGCCGCAATATCGCGCGCAGACCTGCCGCAAAAGTCAGGCCGACCTTGGGATTGACCTGCGTCTGGCCAACGCCGTCGACGGCATATTCGACAGGGTCTTCTACCGTCAGAATGTTGCGCGTTCCGTCGTTCAGCAATCTCAGCCCGGCGTAAAGCGTCGTCGTCTTGCCGGATCCGGTCGGCCCGGTGACCAGCACGATCCCGTTGGGTTCTCCAAGAGCTGCTCGAAGCACGGCATTGACCTCTGATCCCAAGCCAAGCTGGTCAAGACCGATTCCGGCATTATCCTTGTCGAGGATGCGAAGCACCACACGCTCGCCCATCCGGCTCGGCAGGGTCGACACGCGCACGTCCAGGGTTTTTCCACCCAACGTCATTCCAATCCGGCCATCCTGCGGCACCCGGCGTTCCGCAATGTCGAGCCGTGCCATGACCTTGATCCGGCTTACCAGGACGGGCGCGACGTGGGGCGGCATTCTCAACGTCTCCCGCAGCACTCCGTCAATCCGCATCCGCACAACAAGGGCCGATTCATAGGGTTCGATATGGATATCCGATACGCCTTGCCGGACGGCGTCGGCCAGAATGCCATTGATCAGGCGGATCGCCGGTGCATCATCGGCGCTGTCCAGCAAATCCTCGGCCGTCGGAATGCCACTGGCAATCATGTCGAGTTCACCGCCGCTCCGCAACGTGTCCGCCGCGGCGGCCGCGGCATCACCATTCATTGCGTAGGTGGACGACAACAACTGATCGAATGCGGCTTCAGATACACGCTCGACGCCCAAATCACCCTGCACGTGACGCTTGACCTCGATCAGAATTGCAGGGTCGGCACCTTCACAAAGACTGGCAACGGGACGTTCTCCCTGCGCGCTGAGCACGACACCATGACGGCGCGCAAAACTATAGGAAATCGCCGGCAAGATGGCAGACAGCGAGGGAGCATCGTCGCTGTGGGTAATGGTCACCGTTTTTCCTTCTTGTCCTTTGGCCCCGGAAGCTGGATGCGCTCCGTGGATTCACGCATCCGCGGCTCGATCACCTGTGGGGCGCCCGGCTGCGAAGGATCGGAAGGCGTTCCGGGATCGGTGGACGGCGGAGTCGTGTCCATATAATCGCGCACCAGCTGGTCGATGCTCGGTTCCTCGTCCGGGCGCATAAGGCGTTGCTGGGCCCGCACATAGTTATAGCGCCGCTCAGCGAGCGCTTGTGCTTCCATGGCGGAGCGCAGGATAGTTGGCCGAATGAATATCATCAGGTTGGTCTTCGATCGTGTCCTGGAACGGGACCGGAAAAGCTGCCCGAGCCCCGGTATATCGCCCAGGAACGGAATCTTCTCGAGTGTGCGGCGCTCATTGTCATCGAGCAGCCCACCCAACGCAATGATTTGCCCGTCATCGACAGTGACAGTCGTTTGAATCTCGCGCTTGTTCAAGATCAAGTCGGAAGAATTGCTAGAGACCGGCCCCGCGATCGAACTCACTTCTTGCCTGATTGCCAGTTTGATCGACCCGCCGTCGTTAATCTGCGGCTTTACTTCAAGCTGGATGCCCACATTCTGACGTTGCACGGTGCGGAAAGCATTGTCGAAATTCTTTGAAAGGGCTTCGCCCGTGGTGATCGGAATTTCCTGGCCGACCAGAAGTTTCGCTTCTTGATTATCCAGGGTGACCAACGAGGGAGTTGAAAGGATATTCGATTTGGTGTCAGACTGGACGGCGTTGATGATTGTCCCAAACAAACCATTGTTGCCGATCCCGGTCGCAAAGCCCGCAAAGCCGCCGCCAGCCCCGAGAATCGAATTGACCGCGGCCTGCGCCAACTGGTCACTGATTGCATTGCTCGTTTGTGTCGTCGTCGTCGTGCCGTTCACGGTCGTCGTCGTCGAGTTGAGCTGGCGTGCACCAATTGCGCCCGCCACAGTCAGGATATTAGGTGCCGCGTTCGAATAGTTGGTCGCAGCGAACGGGATGTTGCTACCCGGCTTGCCGCCCAAAAGGAACTGGACACCAAGCTTTCTTGCCGCATCGTCAGAGATTTCGACAATGATCGCTTCGACGAGAACCTGGTTGCGCCGCGTATCAAGTTGACGGATGACCTGGCTCAGCATCCGCTGCGTGTCGGCGGGTGCAGACACGATCACGGCATTCAACCCGTCATAGCGCGCAATGACCGGCGCCGCGCGGCCATTGCTGGGCGCCGACAACGCAAGAGAAACAACCGGTGCAGGCGGTGCTGCGGATGAAGTGTTGTTGCTCGCTGAAGAGGGGGACGAGAGACCGCCCGATTGCCCTACTAGCTGCTGCAATACCGGCATGAGCTTGTCAGCATCGGCGTGTTGCAGCCAATAAACCTGAATTTCTGTCCCGCTTGCGGCCCGTTTGTCCAGATCGCGGGCAATGTTTCCAAAGCGCGTCACCATTTCAGCGTCGCCACGAAGCGCTATCGAATTCGAACTGTCGATCGCGACCACGGCAACTGCAGTGCGCGCGCCGTCTCCGCCTGCCTGCCCGCCCGTTGCAAGTTGTTGCAAGGACGTTGCAATTTCCCTCGCACCCGCATTTCTAAGCGCAATTACGTCGGTTGCTGCCCCTTCGCTGTCAATCCGGCTCAGAAGCCCCCGGATCCGCCGGATATTGTCGGCATAGTCGGCAACAACAAGACTGTTTCCCGATCGATTGGCCGTGACCGAACCTTCGCGGCTTACCAACGGGCGTAGTGTTTCCACTGCCGATGTCGCTTCGATTGCGCGCAGCCGGAAGACTTCGGTCACGAACTGGTTACGCGCCGCTCCGGCTTCCCCAATCTTGCCCGGTTGTGCAGCGGCTGTATCTGACGGCTGTACGCGGTAACCGCCCCCGGCCATCGGAATGGCGACGAACCCATTGGCACGCAGGGTCGCAAGAAAGACCTCAAAATATTCGGACTTTGACAGTGCACGGTCGGTAACGACAGAAACCTTACCCTGAACGCGATTATCAATAACAAAATTGCGTCCTGTGACGCGTGCCACGTCCTGAATAAAGGCCCGGATATCGGCATCGCGCAGGTTGAGCACCTGTTGCGCCGACAATGGGACGGCGAGCACCAGCAACAGGGGAATGAACTTCCACTTCACTTGCCCGGCGCTCCTGATGTCAGATTGACGGTTCGTCCCGCGCGCTCAACCTGAAGCGTTACTGATCGGGCACCCGACAATTGACCGGCAACCGTTTCAATAGATGTCACCGGCTGCCCGTTAACGGATATCACAACATCGCCCGGTAGCAGCCCGACCTGACGGAACATATCGCCGTTTCCGCCGGGATTGACGGTAACCCCTGTCACTTTTTCGCCATTGAGGCGCGCAGCATAACTGATCTCGTTCTGGATCGCGGTGGGCAATGTAGAGGGCGCAGCCGTTCCGGTTTTGGCGACCGGGGCCGCAACGGATTGATCGAGGAAAAGCTGTTCGGATACGCCGTCGCGATCGATTGTGACGCTTTCGAAAGTGACCTGCGTCAGCCTGACGCCGGGCATGATTTCATCACCCACCCCAAAGCTCGATTGCACGCCATCAGGTGTCGCAATAATCGCCGAGCCACCGCCGATCGCCTCATCAACCCGCACGCCAAAAAGTTTCAGCGCCAGGGACGTGACAACCATTGAGCCAGTCTGGGCGTTCAACCGAAAATAAGGATCAAAATTGGCGCTTGGCAAGCCAGAAGCCTTGGCCGCACGAACATCACCGAGCGGCCCAGCCGGCGTTGCGATTGACCAAACCAGCCGCGCAAGTTGCGCCGCGATCAGGATCAACAGCAACACCTCAAGAGCCCGGTACACGAATCGGGGGGAAATGGAGCGCTTGAGCTCAAACATGACGCGCGACTGATCACCTCCCACAAACCTGACCAACCACCTTATGCCCGACAAACTCGCCGACGCTAACCATTTTTATTAACTATAATCTCATTTGCGACCAGTACGACGTGGAGGCTTGCGAAAGCCCTTCCCGCGATCACCACGAACCGGCATGTGGTTGACACCCTCGGGTAGTTCGAATCGCAGTGCCCCTGACACAGGATTTGCCTCCGCCAGACGAAGCTGGAGACGCTGCCCGAGCGTGTAGCGATCGCCGGAATTCTCCCCTTCGAGCGCGTGTTCGGTCTCAAGAAACCGGAAATACTCCGCCCCGAGCGTTGAGATCGGAACCAAGCCATCACCACCAAGCCCTTCGACTGTCGCAAAGAATCCAAAATTCGTGACTCCAGTGATTCGCGTGTCGAGCAATTGGCCGACACGTTCGGACAGATAGGACGCGACATAACGATCAACGGTTTCGCGCTCCGCCTCCATGGCACGTCGCTCGGCCTTGCTGATCGATTCGCCCAGCACCGTCATACGCGCCGATTCGTCATCGCTCAGTCCCCCATCTCCGAGTCGGTAGGACCCCACCAACGCGCGGTGGACAAGAAGATCGGCATAGCGACGGATCGGAGACGTGAAATGGGCATAGGAGCCGAGCGCGAGGCCAAAATGGCCCTGGTTTACCGGCGCATAATAGGCTTGGGTTTGCGAACGCAGAATCTGCTCCATTACCTGGGGACGAAAATCGGCATCGCCTACCCGTTCGATCAAGTGGTTAAAAACCTTAGGCGTAATGACCTGGCCCAGCGCAAAGGCAATCTCGAACGTCTCGAGATAATCCTTGAGCGCAGCCAGCTTTTCTCGTGCAGGCGGTTCGTGGACGCGGTACATGCATGGCGCCTTCTTCGCCTCTAGCGCCTTGGCCGCTGCCACATTGGCGGCGATCATGAAATCCTCGATCAGCCGATGTGCGTCGAGCCTTTCTCGGACAGCGATGTTCGTGATCCTGCCGGCCTCATCAAGCTGCACGCGGCGTTCGGGAATGTCGAGATCAAGCGGTTCGCGCTGGTCGCGTGCCTTGGCCAATAGTTTCCAGCAGGACCAGAGTGGCTTGAGCGCGGTTTCCAAAAGCAGATGCGCTCCGCCATCAATTGCCGCCTGTGCCTCTTCATAGGCAATATTCGCCGTCACACGGATGACGGCCCGGGTAAAACGGTATTCCTTCACCTTTCCGCGCGAATCAATACTCAAGTGGCAGGCCAGCGCAGCCCGGTCATGTCCTTGCTTTAACGAACAAATGTCGGCTGAAAGGCTTTCCGGCAGCATCGGCACGACACGGTCGGGGAAATAGACGCTGTTTCCTCTTTTTCGTGCTTCCTTGTCGATCAGTGATCCATGGCGGACATAAAAAGAAACATCGGCTATCGCGACAATTGCATCATAACCCCCGCCTTCGGCCAGTGCCGCCCATACCGCATCGTCATGGTCGCGCGCATCGGCCGGGTCGATTGCGACGATTGGCAGGTGGCGCAAATCCTCCCGTTCATCCAAAGGCATTTGGGCCACTG
>JANNLW010000333.1:0-2030 GCA_031397145.1 Sphingomonadales bacterium
AGGAATGCCTTGCAGGCGCTATCTATTTTGAAGCGAAAGGCGAACCGTTGGACGGACAGCTTGCTGTCGCCAAGGTGATTATGAACCGTTTCCGTTCGGGTCGTTTTCCTGCATCGGTTTGCGGCGTTGTCTTCCAGCGTAGCCAGTTTTCCTTTGTCCGAGGAAACGGCTTCCCGCAAATTGCACGCAATAGCCGGAGTTGGCGTGAAGCTGTGGCCATCGCCAAGATCGCAAAAAACGACATGTGGGATTCAAGCGTGGACAATGCTTTGTATTTTCACGCGCGCCGCGTCTCTCCAGGTTGGCGTCTGAACCGGATCGCTACGATTGGGAATCACGTTTTCTATCGCTGATTTCCCGATAGCCCCTCGCCATTGTTCTTGGCCTGTTCTATAGCTGGAACAATGGATATTGCCGGTCAGACCTTGGCAGAAAAGCTGGTGTCGGGGGACGTCGCGCGCGGCGTTTCTCGTCTCTTTCTTCGGCATGACTTGTTGAGTATCGCCGAAGTTCCACTAGGCAACGGCCGCCGGGTCGACCTGTTTGCGCTTTCGCCCAAAGGGTTGGTCACAATTGTCGAAATCAAGGTTTCGAAGGCGGACCTGTTGGGGGATGCAAAATGGCCCGAGTATCTGGACTATTGCGACCGTTTTTTTTGGGCTGTGCCGCAGGGTTTTGATATGTCTTTGCTGGATCGACCAGCGATGCTGCCCGAACGGACCGGCTTGATTGTTGCGGATCGTTACGATGCAGCCATCCTTCGAGAGGCCCAGAGCACGATGCTGGCTCCGGCCCGTCGCAAGGTCGAAACTCTCCGTTTTGCTAGGCGCGCCGCCCGCAGGCTTCTTGTTTCGATTGCGGTAGAGGATGACGACGCCTTTTAGGCGGCTTGCCCGTCTACAAATTCAAATTTGACTGTATTTCAGCCAAAATCCTGCGTGACCATGATGTTTCCTCGTCAGCGTCGCCCGAATGGGTGAGTACGACAATGACGACCCCGCTATCCGGATAGGCGTAGAGCAGCGAATTCGGGCCAAAATCATCATTGCCTCTGGTAAAGACCATCTGGTTGCCTGCTGGGGATATTCCTATAAACCAACCCAGACCGGCATAGCCCTCGCTGATTTTAGCAATTGGTGTGAATAGCTGCTTAACTCTGGCGACAGAAACGATCTGCCCTGCAGCCAGCGCCCTATACCAATGGAACAGATCAACGGTCGAAGAAAACACGCCATGTTCGCCCCATGCCTCCACCTGCAATCGAGGGGGAACGCCTCCGGGCACTGGCGAAACCCGCGGCGTCGTTTCGCGACCTGAAAACCCAGTTCTGCTGAGGCCAGCAGGTGTCCAGAGTTGCGTTCTGACAAAACTGGCAAACGCTATACCAGCGACGGTTTCTACAATCGCCGTGGCGAGGTCGAAATTGGTGTTTGAATAGTTGAATCCTACTCCCGGAGCCGTCAGCAAAGGCTCTCCAAGTAGCGCTGAAACCGCCATATCGTGGTTCGGCTGATTCTCTCCTGCATATCCTTGGCCGAATCCCGACGTATGTGAAAGAAGCTGGAGAACGGTAATCCCGGCTTTGTCTGATGGCGGGCTGGAAAGAAAAAGGGAGAGTGGGTCCGTCAGCTTCAACTTGCCTTGATCGGCGAGTTTGAGCACGGCCGCACTGACGAATTGCTTTGCAATTGATGAAATCCAGAATCTGTCGTTCCGACGAACTGCCCGACTGCCAACGGTACCGAACCCGCCATGCAGCAGAAGTCGATTGCCTCGCGCGACGAGTATTGATCCAGAAAAACCCTTGGCCGTGTTTTTCTGGACGAGTTCGGTGAGAGCAGATGTCGTGCTGCGGCGAATGGCCGCATTTGAAGCCCGACCGCTTGATCCTACGCAACTGGCGGCGAGAACGATGAACGCCCGACGACCCAGCATTATCGTCCCCTTCTGAGCAAGTCTCTACGGCGCTATTTTGGGCCCACTGTCTTTGATACGGTCGTTGTCGGCTTCGTGGTCTCGATGATCTTGAG
>JANNLW010000328.1:0-2544 GCA_031397145.1 Sphingomonadales bacterium
CCGCAAGACTGTCACAAAAGGCGTCACGAAAATTGCCGAATTCAACCGGGACCGGATGAAGGAAGATCGCCCCAACCCATTCCTGAACGGCATACACGCACCGATGGGCGATGAGCGAACAGTCACTGATCTTGCCGTTACCGGGTCAATCCCCACAGAACTCGACGGTCGCTATCTCCGCATTGGTCCAAACCCGGTTACGCCACCCAATCCGGCTGCCTATCACTGGTTCACGGGCGACGGAATGGTTCATGGCGTCAAGCTGAAGGGCGGCAATGCGCTTTGGTATCGCAACCGCTGGATCCGTTCGAACGCTGTAAGCGCAGCTCTGGGAGAGCCCCCTGCCCCGGGGCCCCGCAATGGTCCAAGTGACACAGTGAACACGAATGTCCTCGGCCACGCCGGTGCCACATGGGCGCTGGTCGAAGCGGGCGGGTATCCGGTGCGTGTCGATGAGGAGTTGAACACGATCGCCCACGATCCGTTCGGCGGCACCCTCAAGGGCAGCTTTACTGCACATCCGCATCTCGATCCCGATTCAGGAGAGATGCACGCAATTTGCTATGAAGGGCAGAACCCGGACGTTATCCGCCATGTGGTTGTTGATGCTCAAGGCAAGGTGCGTCGCGAAGAACCGATTGCGGTCAAGAATGGCCCTTCAATCCATGATTGCATGATTACCAAAAACTATGTGATCATTCTTGACTTGCCCGTCACTTTCTCGATGAAATCGCTGCTGGCGGGGCATAGCTTCCCCTATCGCTGGAACCCTGAGCACCGCGCGCGCGTTGGACTTCTTCCTCGCGAAGGCAAGGGTGAGGACACGATCTGGTGCGATGTCGATCCGGCCTATGTTTTCCATCCGTGCAACGCCTATGAGACGCCGGATGGCAAGGTTATCCTCGATGTTTGTGCACATACGAACATGTTTGCGACCGAAGGTCACGGCCCTGATTCCCAACAAACGCCGTTTGAACGCTGGACGGTCGATCCTGTCGCACGCCATGTAAAACGCGTCGTGCTGGACGCCGATAGCCAGGAATTTCCTCGCCCCAATGAGGCATTGATCGGCAAGCCCTATCGCTTTGCCTATACGATGGCGCTTCCCAATGGCGGTGATCCATCATTCCTCAATAACACCCGGCTCTACAAACACGATCTTGAAGCCGGAACACGCGAGATGCATGAATTTGGTGCTGGCCATATACCCGGTGAGTTCGTTTTCGTTCCGAAGGCTGGCGGAAGCGCAGAGGATGACGGCTGGCTGATGGGGTATGTCGTCAATGCGGAAGCAGACACGACAGATCTGGTGATTCTTGATGCCGCCAATTTCTCCCGGACTCCGCAGGCCGTTGTGCACATTCCCCACCGCGTCCCGCCCGGTTTTCACGGAAACTGGGTGGCTGCTTAAGCGGCGCGGCTTCAGGATCTATCCGGTTGGAGTATTGACGATTCTTGGGTTAGCGTTCCAGCTGAAGCCGGAGAACATTCTGAGTTGTTTGCCGTTTCCGAGGTCGGCTCCGGAGCAGTTGAGGAGTTTGTCTACACAGTTTCCTGCCCACATATTCATGACGGTATCGTCCCAGGCGCCGAACCAGTCGGCATGGAAGGAGGATCCCGGTTTCATCATGGGCATGCCGGCCATGACGTCGGAGGCGAGATGCCAGGTGGGGGATGCTGCGCTCCAGCTTCCCGAGCGGTCAAGGTTGGCATCGGTGGTGTACCAGACGCCCATGGTGAAGGTCGGGATCACGTAAGGGTGGGTTGCGGGGCATTGGGCATAGGATTGCCCGATATAGGCTGAATAGGCGACATGGCTGCGATGGTCGGCGCTGTCGAGGTTCTTGCCGTCCCAGCACTCGGGCGCATTGATGATCGCGCCGAGCCTGTTGCCCGTGGGACAATTTTTGGCAGCGGTGACAATGTCGGGATAATGTCCTGGAACCGCTGTTGACCCATCGCAGTTGAAATAGGCAGCCCCTGTCGGGCTCTGTGCGGGATTGAGCATGTTGTAGCCATAGACGAACTTGAGCCCGCGTGGCAGGTCGACACAGGCCACGCCAATCTTGGCGCACAGCGGATCGGACTTGGGACGGCGCTTGTAGTAGACCGCGACATAGTCGGGCTTCACAACCTGGCCCTTGCCGTTCATCATCGCGGGCATCCAGTAGGCCGAGCGGTTGAGCGGTGAGTTGCAGGTGGAGTTGCCGGTTGTTCTCAGGCTTGAATAGGTTGAGTTGGCATCGGCGGCTGTGTTGCCGAAAAACTGGTGGAGATGCGATTTGCCGGATTGCCCTGGATAGACGATCGGATCGTCATAGGCCAAATGGCCGGCATTGCAGATGAAGCGGAACGCACCGACCACATCGGGAAGCGCACTCGCCGGGATCGCACCGGTTCCCCAAGCCGGGACCAGTTCGGCATTCACATCGAAATTGCTCGCAATCGACGGAAGCTGAACACCCATCGGATCACTACCCGGAGCCGGCGAAGGAGCAGGCGAAGGAGCAGGTGCAGGTGCAGGAGCCGGGGCAGGCGCCGGGG
>JANNLW010000336.1:0-4767 GCA_031397145.1 Sphingomonadales bacterium
CTATCAGCCTTTTGGGGCTGGGGTTTGATGTGGTTCACGCCACTTTTCCTGCAACGCACCTATGGATTGGATGAAGGCGTTGCAGGCGGCTTGCTCGGCCAAATCTATCTTGTCGGCGGGATCGGCGCATCGTTGATAACGGCCTATGTCGTCGCGCGGCCATCCTTTACCGATCCTCGCAAGATCGCCCGTTTGCTCGCTGTGGTCACGGCTGTTGCAACGATTCCGTCCTTTCTTGCCTATTGGACGTATGATCTTGGCGTTGCGAAACTTATGTGGTGGCTCTTCATCCCTGCGATCTATTTCTACATCGGCCCTGCATTTGCATTGTGTCAGAACCTGGCGGAACCGAAAATGCGTGCCATGGCCGTTGCCATATCGTTGCTGATTGCCAATGTTTTGAATTTGATCGTGGCGCCCTGGATTGTCGGCTCGCTCAGCGACTATTTTGCCGGAGCGGGACCAGCCGATGCGGCCTCGTTGCGCATGGCGCAACTTATCCTTGCCCCTAGCGGTTTATGGGCTGCCTGGCATTACTGGCGCGCGGAAAAATACATTATCGAAGATCAGAAACGAGCGTGTGGATATGTCTGAAGCCCCTTTGAAATCCTACATCAGCGGCGTGTGGGTTCTGCCTGCAACGTCGACAGCAACCGTGAACGCGATCAATCCGGCGACTGAAGAAGTCTGCGCGACGGTCGCCGTTTGCGGTCCTGATGATGTAGATCGCGCTGTCGGCGCCGCGCGGGCTGCGTTTGATGGCTATGCGGCACTTTCGCTTGAGGCGCGCATTGCGCTGGTCGAGAAACTCATCGCGGTCTTTGAGCGGCGCTATGGCGAGATGGTCCATGCCATTTCAACCGAAATGGGCGCGCCCTATGATCTGTCATACAATGCCCAAGCCGAGTGCGGCCCCGGCCATTTGAAGGAGGCCGTGAAGGCCGCCCGAGAGATGGAATGGGAACGCAAGATGGGCGCGCATGCTCGTCTTGTCCGCGAACCGATCGGCGTGTGTGTTCTCATCACGCCCTGGAACTGGCCGATCAACCAGCTGGCGGCAAAGATTGGTCCAGCCCTGGTGAGTGGCTGTACAATGGTGCTGAAGCCAAGCGAGATTGCGCCGCTTTCAGCACAGCTTTTTGCAGAATTCATCGACGAAGCCGGTTTCCCGAAGGGCGTTTTCAACATGGTGCATGGCACCGGGGCGGCGATCGGTAGTGCGCTGACCAGCCATCCAGAGGTCGACATGGTCTCATTCACCGGATCAACGCGGGCTGGCATCCAGATTGCCAAATCAGCGGCCGACACGGTCAAACGCGTATCGCAGGAGCTTGGCGGAAAATCGGCCAATATTGTTTTTGCCGACTCCGATCTTGACGCGGCGGTAACGCGCGGTGTTCTCCATTGCTTTGAAAATGCGGGCCAATCCTGCAACGCACCGACACGCATGCTGGTTGAGGCTTCGGCATATGACGAGGCCGTCGAGATCGCAGGACGTGTGGCCAAGTCTGCGAAACTCGGCGATCCGATGGAGAAAGGAACCCATTACGGGCCCGTTGTCAGCAAGCTGCAATATGACAAGATCCAACGCCTCATCCAGATCGGGATCGATGAAGGCGCACGGCTGGTCGCAGGGGGTACGGGTCGCGCAGAAGGCTTTGAACGCGGTTATTATGTGAAGCCGACCGTCTTTGCCGGCGTCCACAACAAGATGGCCATCGCTCAGGAAGAGGTTTTTGGGCCGGTGCTTGTAATGATCCCTTTTACCGATGAAGCCGAAGCCATCGAGATCGCCAATGATACGCCCTATGGTCTCGCGGCCTATGTCCAAAGCGGTGATCTTGACCGCGCCCGCCGGGTGTCACGCCGGATGCGCGCAGGGGGCGTCAGCATCAACGGCGCTGGTCAGGATTATGCCTCCCCGTTTGGCGGTTACAAACAGTCAGGCAATGGGCGCGAATGGGGCGAATGGGGCTTGCACGATTTCCTCGAAGTCAAAGTCATCAACGGGTTTGAACGATGAAACTCACCGACATCCAGACGTTCGTGGTCGGCAATCCCCCACCGCATTTTGGCGGGCACTATTTCGTCTTCGTGAAACTAACGACCGATAGCGGTGTTTCCGGCATCGGCGAGGCGTATTGCGTCCCATTTGAACCGCATCTTGTCGCCAGGATGATCGAAGACGTTTTCGGTCGCTATGTTGCCGGCAACGACCCACATGATATCGAGACCATGTGGCGCCGGGTCTATTCAAGCGGATTTACCCAGCATCCCGATCTCACCCTCATGGGCGTGCTCAGTGCGCTCGAAATGGCGTGCTGGGACATTGTCGGCAAGGAAGCGAACAAGCCGGTCTACAAGCTGCTTGGCGGGCAAGTGCATGAGCGCCTGCGTTCCTATACTTATATTTATCCACGCCCCGGTGACCAGACCGACGTCTATCATGACCCAGATCTCGCCGCGAACCGCGCAGCCGAATATCTGGCGCAGGGCTTTACGGCGCTCAAATTCGATCCGGCGGGGCCGTACTCGGCCTTTGACGGGCGGCAATTGTCTCTCGAGGCGCTCGATTTGAGCGAGCGCTTTGCACGATCATTGCGCGAAGCCGTGGGCACCAAAGCTGATCTCCTGTTTGGTACGCATGGCCAGATGACCGCTGCCGGAGCAATCCGGCTGGCCAAACGGCTTGAACCCTTTGATCCGCTTTGGCTTGAAGAGCCAGTGCCGCCAGACGCGCCCGAAGAGATGGCAAAAGTGGCGCGGGCGACCAGCATCCCGATCGCGACGGGGGAACGGTTGACCACGAAATATGACTTCGCGCGGCTTTTGAATGCGGGGGCCGCGGCTATCCTTCAAATGAACCTCGGCCGTGTCGGTGGATTGCTGGAAGCAAAGAAGATTGCGGGGATGGCCGAAGTCCATCATGCCCAGATCGCGCCGCATCTTTACTGTGGCCCGGTTGTCGGTGCCGCCAACATACAGATTGCAACCTGCTCGCCAAATTTCCTGATCCTTGAAAGTATCGAGACATGGGGTGGATTTCATAGCGAGATACTCAAAAGCCCTATCCAGTTTGAAGAAGGCCATGTGATCCCGCCCACTGCTCCAGGATTGGGTGTGGAACTCAATGAAAAGGTTGCGCTCGCAAACCCCTATACAGGGACAATGCTTCACCTCGAAATGACCCAGCATCCGGTGTCCTGATGGACGCATTTGACTATGTGATTGTCGGGGCCGGCACCGCCGGGTGCGTTCTTGCCAATCGCCTTTCGGCCGATGGACGATCGACAGTCTTGGTGCTTGAGGCCGGCGGTTCTGATCGGACAATCTGGATCCAGCTCCCGATTGGTTATGGCCGCACCTTTTTCGATCGGCGCGTCAACTGGATATATGACACCGAGAGCGTGCCGGGATTGGAAGGCCGCAGCAGCTATTGGCCACGCGGCAAAGTTATTGGAGGTTCCGGGTCGATCAATGCGATGGTGCATGTTCGTGGGCAACATCATGATTTCGATGATTGGCTTGCGCTTGGCAATCCGGGATGGGGTTGGGACGATGTCCTGCCCTGGTTTCGCAAGTCAGAAGATCATGACCACGGTGACAGCATCTGGCACGGAGCCGGCGGCCCTCAACATGTGACGGATATATCGTCACGCGCGCATCCGCTTTGTCAGACCTTCATCCAAACCGGCGAGGCGATCGGCCTGCCCTTTACGCCAGATTTCAACGGCGAGCACGGTGAAGGCGTCGGCATATTCCAGATTAACACCCGGAACGGTGTGCGCGCCTCAACTGCCAATGCCTTTCTTCGGCCCGCGCTCAAGCGTCGAAATCTGACATTGAGGACGAGGGCACAAGCGACTCGCATCCTGTTCGAAGGCACACAAGCAACCGGTGTCGAATATGTTTGCGGCGAAAGGGCCATCCAAGTCCATGCGCGCCGCGAAGTGATACTGGCTGGTGGCTCGGTCAATTCTCCGCAATTGCTGCAACTGTCAGGAATTGGAGACCATGCTTTGCTAAAATCTCTGGGGATCGCGCCGGTGATTGATGCAAAAGCCGTTGGGCAGAATCTGCAGGATCATCTTGCCGTTAGCTATTTTTACAAAACGTCCGTGCCAACACTGAACGATGAACTTGGCCCATTAACAGGCAAGATCAAGGCGGGGCTCCATTATCTTCTGAACCGGGGTGGCCCACTTTCCATGAGCGTCAATCAGGGCGGAGGGTTCGTGCGCAGTTCGCCAAATGAGCCTCGCATAAATCTCCAGCTCTATTTCAGCCCGGTTAGCTATACAAAATCGCCGCTTTCCGAGCGCAAACTGCTTAACCCCGACCCGTTTTCGGCTTTTCTCCTGTCCTTCAACTCATGCCGCCCAACGAGCCGGGGGCAGCTGCAGATTACGTCATCCGATCCGCTGCAATATCCATCGATCCAGCCAAACTATCTGTCTACCGGGCATGACATTGCGGAAGCGCGGGCCGGGAACCGCATGCTGCGCGCCTTGGCCCAAACATCACCTCTCGCGGACATCATCACCGAGGAACTTGTTCCAGGCACGCATCTCCAGAGTGATGACGAGCTTCTCGATGATTTTCGCAAACGCGCCGACACCGTCTATCACCCTACCTCAACCTGCATGATGGGCCCCGATCCTGCTAATTCGGTCGTTGATGCACGGCAGCGTGTGCACGGCGTTCACGGGCTGCGTGTTGTCGATGCGTCGATCTTTCCGACTATCACTTCCGGAAACATCAACGCGC
>JANNLW010000361.1:0-1940 GCA_031397145.1 Sphingomonadales bacterium
GCGCTTCTCGCGTCTGCCGGAAAAAAGGCCTCGATCGCCAACTCTGAAAGCGTGACATCGACCGGCGTGCCGAAGATCGTGATTGTCGTCACGAACGCGATCCGTCCGACCACCGTATCGAGCAGCAACGGTACCGCAATCGCATTGCCGTGCGCGCCTTCATTGTCGTTATAGTTTGACGGATAGGCGGAAACCTCCGTCAGCAACGCGACGAGGCTGGCATCCGCACTGGTTTCAATCTGTCGATCAAGCCGGTCGAGTATATGGCTGCGCCATTCGGCAAAATTTGCGATTTGCGGGGCGAGGCCTTCGGGATGAAGGGCGAGGCGAATCACATTGACCGGAGGGGCAAGCAGTTCGGGCGCAATCTGCTCGACCAGAATCCCGATCGCGCCGTTCGCAGCAATCATGTTCCAGTGTCGATCGACGGCAATCGCGGGATAAGGCTCATGGCCCTTCAGGATATGATCCACCACCGTCCGGACACCCGCCATTTCGGGGCTATCGAGCGACCGCTCCTGATAATTGGGTGCGTAGCCAGCCGCGAGCAAAAGCGCGTTGCGGGCGCGGTGCGGTACGTCCAGACGGTCAGCCAGCAGCCGGACCATGTCCGGACTCGGATTGGCACGACCGGTTTCGATAAAACTCAGATGCCGCGTCGAAATATCGGCATCGAGCGCAAGATCCATCTGGCTCAGACGGCGGCGCGCACGCCATTCGCGAAGCTGGGTGCCGATCGGTGCTGCTTGCATGGACGCTCTCCTCGAACGCCGGATACGCCATGTGGTGAGGCAATTCCATTACCTCGGAGGTAAGGACCCAGCCAAGCTTGACAGGAACAAGCAATAAAGCGACTACAAGTGTAGTCAATAAATTGGGAGTTGATATGGCTGCATTTGCCTCGATTAGCCGCCGCGCATTTCTGGGGTTCACGGTTGCAACGGCTGCTGCGCCCTCCGCGTTTGCCGGGCTCCCTTTGCTCGATCAACTGATTGCACGAAACACCGCCGCGCGCGGCGGCGCCAAACGATTGAACGCTCTCCACTCTGTCGAGGCCGTTGTCCGGATCACCGAACCGGGGTTTTCGGTCATCGGGCGATATCTGGCGACGGCAGCCGGGCAAGTTCGCATTGACGTTTATGCCGGGGAAATGCGCGTTTTCAGCGAAGGCGTTGATGCGGCGGGCGTTTGGGAATGGCCGGGAACCGGTGCCGCGCCGCGCGCAGGCTCGACCAGGGGCAAACAGGCACTTCTGCATGGGATCGAATATAATCTGATCGGTTTTGAAAGGATGACGAAGCGCGGCCACCGTTTAGTCATTGCGCCTCCCACGCCTGGACTGACGTTGCCCGCAATCCAGCTCAGCTTCAGCGATGGTTTCGAAAGCCGGTTGTTCATTGATCCCGACAGCTGGCAAATCGTTCGCCGCCGGGATCATCGCGCTTATCATGTCGACCGAGATTCGACGGAAAAACATATCTAATCAAGATACTCGGACTTCCGAACGACTGACGGGATCGTCAGCCCATTCCACAGCCAGGATGTCGATATTGATAGCGGCAAGGAAGTCGGGCGAAGTGACACGCTTTGGGTCCGCTGGAATGTCGACCCGGCAGGCCGCCTGGCACGCACCGCCAATCCCCAGCCAGCTCCGAAAAGCAAGCCCTAGCCAGAGGCTTTGGCGACGCCCTTTTCCCCAACCAGCTGCGCCAGTTCGCCCGCTTCGAACATTTCCATCATGATGTCCGATCCGCCGACAAACTCGCCTTTCACATAAAGCTGGGGAATCGTCGGCCAATCCGAGAATTCCTTGATACCCGCACGAACCTCTGGATCCTGCAGCACATCGACGCTGGCAAACGCAACATCGAGATGCTCGAGGATCGCCACCGCCTTGCTCGAAAAGCCGCATTGGGGAAAATACGGCGTGCCCTTCATGA
>JANNLW010000376.1:0-7168 GCA_031397145.1 Sphingomonadales bacterium
CCGCAACGACGATGATCCTGTGGGCGCTCCTCAATTTTCCGCGCGCCGATCCAACCTCGGGCGTGAGCCAGGTTGACCATTCAATTGCTGGCCATATTGCCAATGGTCTTTCGGTGGTGATGGCGCCAATCGGCTTCAACCGGGATATTTCGCTGGCGCTGATCCCGGCGATGGCCGCGCGCGAAGTGGCCGTCTCTGCCCTTGCGACCACTTATGCGATCGACGACCAGGACGAAACGAAGCGCGACCAGACGCTGGGCGAGCGGCTCAAGGCAAGCTGGGGCCTGCCGACCGCACTCGCCTTCCTCGCCTGGTTCGTTTTCGCCCCGCAATGCATTTCAACCATCGCGGTCGTCCGGCGTGAAACCAACGGTTGGAAATGGCCGCTCTTTATGGTCGGTTATCTTTTCGTGCTGGCTTATCTTGCGGCGGGCGCGACTTTCTGGTTAGCCACAGCGCTTGGCTTATAGGGAGAGAAGCGGTGGCGGGCAGCGTGAACAAGGTAATTCTGATCGGCAACCTGGGCAAGGATCCGGAAGCGCGCAGCATGAACAATGGCGGCGAAGTCGTCAGCTTTTCGCTCGCAACTTCGGAGAATTGGAACGACAAGGCGTCGGGCGAGCGCAAGGAAAAGACCGAATGGCATAACATTGTCATCTTTAATGAGAATCTTGGCAGGATCGCCAAACAGTATTTGCGCAAAGGCTCGAGCGTTTATCTTGAAGGCCAGCTTCAGACCCGAAAATGGACCGACCAGAACGGTAACGACAAATACACGACCGAGGTCGTCCTTCAGCGCTTTCGCGGCGAATTGACGCTGCTTGGCGGACGCGAAGGCGGCGGCTCTTCGAGCGGTGGTTCGGGTGGTGGAGCGAACTGGGGCGAGGACCGCGGTTCAAACGCCTTCGGCAGTGGTGCAGGCAAAGGCCAATCTGGAGGCGGCAGCGCATTCGACAGCGATCTGGATGACGACGTTCCTTTTTAGTCCTTGCCAGATTGGCCCGACTCGAACTGAACCCAGCTTGCAATAAGCCCGCGGCCACCATGACCCGTCAGTGTCAAAATTGACTTGAGTCTCAAAGAGTGTATTATTATGCTAATACACCTACGCAGCGGAAGCGTGCTTGCCGCCGCCGATAATCAAATGAAGGAAATATCGTGAGACTTCTCCTCCTCACCCTGATTCTGCTGGCGTCTCCTGCGTATGCGCAGGACAATGTCCCGCTTCAAACCTTTCTCGAACAGACTCTCGCGGCGGCACGAGACAAGGATAATCTGCCTGCTGCGGCTGCGCTTATCCAGATTGATGGCAAGATCGCGGCAGAGGCAGCAATTGGCGTGCGCGCGATTGGACACCGAAAATCTGTAACGCCACGCGATCGCTGGCATATTGGCTCAGACACAAAGGCGTTCACCGCAACATTGATCGCGCGCCTGGTGGAGCAGGGAGTCATGCATTTTGACGACACTCTTGCGGATTCATTTCCAGCCTTCGCCAACGATATTGATCCAGCCTATCGCACGGTTACCGTAACCCAATTGCTGAACCATACGGCGGGACTTCCAACCTTGACCGACGACAAGGATTTGCCGCCGGTCCTTGCACTAATCAAGCCCGCGAAAGACGTGAGGGCCCAACGCTTGCTGGTTGCACGCAAATATCTCTTTGAACCTCCCGCGTCCAAGATCGGCGAATTTGAATATTCCAATCTGGGCTTCATGATCGCAGGCGCAATCGCAGAAGCACACACGGGCAAGTCCTGGGAAGAGCTGATCCGCACACAGATATTTGCGCCACTCGGGATCAGGCATGCGGGCTTTGGCGTGCCGGGCAAGGGTGGCATGACAAAGCAGCCATGGGGGCACAAGGAAGCAGGCGCCAAGCTGGTGGCACTCGATCCGGCAGATCCCGACAGCGACAATCCTGCGGTCATCGGCCCAGCCGGCACGATCAACATCAGCCTGAGAGACTGGGCGTTGTTCGCTCAAGACCATCTGGACGGTGTAAATGGTCGCGGAAAGCTTCTGAAAGCGGAAACTTATCGAATAATACACACGCCTGTGACTGAGCGCTACACATTCGGATGGGGCGTAAGGATGGGACCAGATGGAGCGCCGCTTCTTCTGACCCATTCGGGGAGCAATGGCTTCTGGCTCGCAGATATTAGGATCATGCCCAAGCACAACATGATTGCCCTGGTCGTCATCAACGCCGGCAATGAAGCGGCCAATGAAGCAATCCTCCACATTGGCAAGCCAATCAAGGATCGCCTGAAGCCGTTTGATTGAGGCTGCCATCCTGGGCTAGGTTGTTACGATTGGAGGTGACTGCCATGAACACTGAACGCGGCCCTGAATTGGCGGCGGATAGTCTTGCCCTCGTGCCCACCCATCGCCGACAGATCGCATAAGGTCGGCTTGTGAGTGTCTTTTCCAGCTGGAACGCCCGGCGCGCGGCGGGGCCAGGACTTATCGCTGGCGGTTTCGCATTTTTCCTTTGGCCGATTTATGCAAGCTTTCCTGAGCTTGTAATCGTCCCGTTCGTGATTGCGCTCTCCTTGGCCAGTTTTTGCGGTTTTTCGATCCTTGCCCTGACCGTCGTTGATCTTCGCAACAATCAGCGGGGAAGGCGCGTGCGTCCCATCCGGGCGTTTGATGTCATCTTCGGGCTGGCCCTTGCCATACCAAGCTCACTCGAACTGTCTGCGTTGCTTGGCTAACGATCAAACACCTTGCGTTTTCGATCTACAATCAAACAACGATTGCGCTCACGCTGCGTCCCATTGCTTGTGGTTTGCAAGCAGGCTGTCGATTTCGTCCTTCGATACCGGCGGCGAAAACAGATAGCCCTGCCATTGGTCGCAGCCGGCTGCACGAATGATGGCTTCCTGAGCGCCAGTTTCGACACCTTCTGCGATTACCGCAAGCTTGATGGCATGTCCAAGATCGACGATGGAACGGATCACTGCAACTGCATTGTCGCCCTCGTGAGCGCGCTTGATAAATGACTGATCAATCTTGAGTTTGTCGACTTGGAGGCGCGTCAAATAGCTGAGCGATGAGAAGCCCGTGCCAAAATCGTCCAGAACAATTCGAAATCCCGCACGCCGCAGATCAGAAAGCGATTTTGCCGCGCCAAATTGTTCATCAAACTCCAGCGATTCGGTGATTTCAATTTCGATCTGGCTTGGATCGACCCCTTTTTCCGTTGCGATTTCGATGAGCCTGTCAGCAAATCCCTTGGTACGAAACTGCAAGGAAGATACATTGACGGCGACGAACAACTGAGGCCAGTGCTTCGCGGCCTCGCACGCGCCAGCGAAAACCATTTCGCCGAGCAATTCGATCAATCCTACGCTTTCTGCAACGGCAACCAGCTCAAAAGCTGAAACAGGGCCAAGTTCCGTGTCGTTCGAGCGCACCAAGGCCTCGACCCCGACGACCTTTCCCGTTGTGCAGCTAATCTGCGGTTGATAGTGCAAGGCGAGCGTATCGCCACGTAGCAAGCCAAGCCGAAGGCTTTGTTCAACCTTCGCCTTTCGCCGCACTTTGGCGTCCAACTCTTCATTGAAAAGGCAAATCCCGTTACGCCCCAAGTCTTTCATGCGATAGAGCGCGATATCGCTTTTGCGCATCAGATCTTCGGCCACGTCTCCATCTCTTGGCGCTATTGCCGCGCCAATGCTCGCGCCAATTCTCACCTCATTGCCGGACAGGCAAATAGGTTCGCCCAAGGTCGCGATGATGCGCCGACCGAGGGCTTCTATATCGTCGACTTGAAGTGGCCCTGGTTGGATAATTGCAAACTCATCGCCACCTAGGCGCGCAACTGTGTCGGTTTCGCGAATTAGCATTTTCAGTTTATTCGCGACCTGGCAAATAAGATCGTCGCCTGCAGCGTGCCCATGTGTGTCATTAACCTGCTTGAATCTGTCGAGATCAATTGTCAGGACGGCGACATTCTCCGGGCCACGTCGACTTCGTTCAAGCGCCGTGTTCAAGGCATCGATCAGCAGTGTCCGGTTGGCGAGCCCAGTTAGCGGGTCGTGCAATGCCTGATGCCGGGCCTGCTCTTCACGTAATTCGATCTGATGAACGAAACCGAGAATGGTCTGGTACAAAAGTGACATGACGAGCACGATTGCGGCGCTAGATGTCAGCGCGATCGGCCATACCGCACGGAATCGGTCGATGGGATCCATGCTACCATCGCCTGTCAGCTTCACGATCACGTAACAGCAAACAACAACCGCGAAAATAGAGGCTGAGGTGATTGGTGTGGCAAGCCGCACCGGCATCGTTTCCGTGAAAAGTGCCCTTAGTGACGAACGAACATGCATCCATTATCTCCAGGAGATGCGAGTTTGTTCACACTAGGCTCCAATTCGATAACATCTTGTTAACCTTGCTACGGCCATGCGGAATAGCGCGTGACTCCATACAATGAAGTAACGAAACGAGACGTCGCGGGTTTACAGTTATCTCTGAAAATATTCGAATCGGCAGGCATTAGGCGGGCTAGCCCTTGTCGAGCAGCCCTTTGAGTTTCGAAAAGGGGCCGACGTCCGGCTCGGCCAATATCCCGGTGGCTTTGAGCACCGCATCGGCATCGAGTGCTCGCGGGAAGGGATCAATGGCCAGGCCCAATGTCTGGGCAACAGCTTCACCAAGATCGATCGCCTGCCCGTCATGTTCCATCACGTCGCAATCACCGGAACTCAATTCAAATTCTTCTTCTATGACCTCGGTGGTCGGCGGTTCGAAGCGGATCTGAAATGACTCCTCCAGCTTGACCGATAATGGCTGCGCTGTTGCAACACAGCTTTGCTTCATCCTGGCCGACAAGGCCCCGCGCGCCTCGATGCTGTTGTTGACAGCTGCAAGTTCAACATGTGCCACAAGCGCATCAAGCGAAACGAGCCCGAAACGCCGGGCCAGAGCCTTACGCTCGCCAGCATCGGCCGAGACCACAACCGACCTCGGCTCCGCGCCAATATCAGCGAGCGCAAAACGCCGAGACAATTCGGGGGAGTCGTCCATCAGATAGTCAGCTTCCCCGCCAGCAGCCCGTCCAGGGAGACGTTCGAGAGTCTCTCCGACAACAACGTAAGCGCCGCCACCAAATGATCCAGTGCCAGTGTGTCGGGAGTTTGACCACGATAGACGTTGCGCAACAACGCATCGCGCGGGTCTCCGCCCGCACCGAATCCTTCCCGATAAGCGCCGAGCCGGCCGCCTAGCGCACCCATCATCCGGCCAATATGCTTGCCCACACCAATATCGCCGATGCCGATTTCACGCAGTTGCCCGTCCATGTCGGTGACGAAGGATTCGGCAAGCCGAGAAGATGGTGTTTCAGCTTCGCCTCCCAGCGCCTCCATCCTGATCAAAACAAGTGCCAGCACAACATTGACCATGTCGAAACGTCCGTCGATGCTATCGGCCACCTGACCTTCAACATACCAGTGGGGCAAGCGCGCTTCGGCAATGATAGCGTCGTAGAGCGGACGTACGCTTGCGGCATCGTCCTTGCTGCCAAACCATCTCTTCAAGACCTCGAGTGCCATGCTTTCATCCATTTGTCGCGCTGCGCTTGCCCCGAGGCCACTCTACGCATATTGAGCCCAAATTCGCGTGTTTCAATGCCCAAGCGAACGGCTGAGTGCAGGAGAGTGTTATGCCCCGGATGTCAACCAAGCTGGCAAGTGTTGCGGCACTGACTGCGCTTATCCTCGGCACATCTGGCTGCTCTCGGGTGGCCGGACATCAGGGCTATATCGCTGACGACACGCTCGTGAACGGCATCGAGGCCGGTGTCGACAATCGCGAATCGGTTACAAAGACACTCGGTCGACCCAGCTTTGTCGGGCAGTTCACGCCAAATGACTGGTACTATTTCGCTCGAACCACAAAGCAGTTGGCCTTTGCCCTGCCCAAACCAACTCAACAACTCGTCCTGCGTATCCGCTTTGATGCCGCAGGCAACGTCGCCGCAGTGGACAAGGCGGGCATTGAAAAAGTTGCGCGGATCGACCCCGAAGGCGACAAGACGCCAACCTTGGGCAAGGATCGCAGTTTCTTCGAGGACCTGTTCGGCAATATCGGATCAGTCGGAGCCGTGGGTGAAGGTGGATCGACCCAGGACAATCCGAACTGACTCGACTTAGCGAGCGATGCCGCTTGCAGCGAGCACGGCGAGTGTTACAAGTTCCGACGCGTTTGAAGCCATCGTCGCAATCTGCACCGGTTTTTCCATTCCGACCAGCATAGGCCCGATCACTGAATCGCCACCCAATTCACGCAGCAACTTGGCCGAAAGGTTGGCCGATTGCAGGCCGGGCATGACCAGAACATTGGCCGGCCCCGACAGACGGCTAAACGGATAGTTCGCCATAAGCCGTGGATTGAGCGCAACATCTGGTGCCATTTCGCCTTCATACTCAAAACTGACTCCGCGCGAATCGAGAATCTCGACTGCATCGCGGATCGGCCCCAGCCAGTTACCCGACGGGTTACCGAACGTCGAATACGACAGGAAGGCCACGCGCGGTTCATGCCCCATCCGTCGCGCAACTGCCGCTGTCTGTTCGGCAATGTCGGCCAGTTCGGCGGCGGAAGGCCGTTCATTGACCGTCGTATCGGCCATGAACACGGTGTGCGACTGCCCGACCAGGACATGGATGCCGAACGGTGTCCGCCCCTCGGCCTGATCGAGAACGCGCCTGACTTCACGCAGACTCTGGCCATAGGTGCGTGTGACGCCCGTGATCATCGCATCGGCTTCACCCATTTTCAGGAGCAGCGCACCAAAGATGTTGCGATCGGTATTTACGAGACGCTCACATTCCCGGTGGAGATAGCCTCGCCTCTGGAGACGGCCATAGAGGATCTTCACCATTGCAGGGACAAGCGGTGAATGGCGGCTATTGTGAATTTCGAAGCTCTCGGGATCGTCGACACCCAGCGCCCGGAGCTTTTCGATCACATCGTCGCGTCCGATCAGGACTGGCGTGCCACAGCCCCCGTCGCGGAACGCAATCGCAGCGCGAAGGACGACTTCCTCTTCGGCCTCTGCAAAGACAACACGCTTGGGATGGGCGCGTGCATTGTCATAGGCCAAGGTTAGAACCGACGTGGTCGGATTGAGGCGCGCGCGCAGACTCGTGCG
>JANNLW010000378.1:0-1257 GCA_031397145.1 Sphingomonadales bacterium
GAGTGGGAGAAGCTGAAACCGGGTGACCGGCTTCAGCTTGGCCCCGCTTTCACCGACATGGCAGGTGCGGCAGCTTGCCAGATCGGGCAGCAGCAGGTCTGTTGCACGACGCGATTGATCGGCTTTGTGGCATGAACCGCAGGTTTCTGACTTGTGCGCATTATGGTCGAACCACCCCTTCTGCATGTAGCGATCCGGCTGGAAAACCTTGTGAATCCTGAATGGTGATCCCGCATCGACGCCCGGCGTCACAACATGACAGTCAAAACAGGCACCGCCGCGTGAGAAGACGGCACGGATCGCGTCGTCCGCACGCCCCGCATAGCCGCTTGCCCCCAGGACATAGTCTTGCGTGGTTTCGGCCGCAGCGTAATCGCCGGGGCGCCGGCGAGTCATGCCACCCAGGCTGATTGGCCGATCGGGACCAGTAGAACGGTAAAAGGCGCGCAGATCCGCAACAACCTGTGCCGGTTCTCCGTGCCGCAAGGTGCGCAGCGTTCCGCCGATCCGGTCAAAGGCCAGACTGTGGCACATCGCACAATCGCTGTTCATCTCGACCGGCTTGAACCGCGTGCCATCGGCTGATGGTGTGTGACAATCCTTGCAGGCCAAGCTGTCGACCCAACCCTGCTCCGTCTTCATCGTCTGCGCCATGCGCGCAATACCGTTAGTTTTCGAAAGATGGGCCGCGTGCGGAAACTTAAGGCCATTGTCCTCGACCGGTCGCGCATCGAACGAAACCCGCTTGTAAAGCCGATTGTCTCGAGTGCTGGTGCCGACCGTGATCGCTGGCATGAACTGGGGATGGTCACTCCCGAAGTCTGACGCATTCTTCAGTTTCGTATCGGTCAGTCGCGTATTGAGCGAAGCATGGCAATCTGTGCAGAACGCCTGCGCCGTCGGTGGCATTTTCCCCGCACCTTCATGCTCGGTATGGCAGTCAACACAACGGCCCTCGGGGTGGTTGAAGGCTGTCTGGAACAGTCCCTTGATCCGTCCACCAAGGCCCGGCCCGCCCTTCGCTCCGGCGATCCTTGCCGGATCGGCATGGTCGTGCGCATCGTCCTTGTGGCAGGTGAGGCACGTAGTGTCCCTGACCGCTTCGAATTTTTTGACGTGACAGGCCTGGCAATTGTTTCCCAAGCTCTTGTGCGCGACGCTGAGCGATCCACTGGACCACATCTGGTCGGCATGGAAACCGGCCGATCGCTTCTCTCCGGCATGCGACGTCGCATAGGTGAAGATCGGCCAGGCGAT
>JANNLW010000400.1:0-2398 GCA_031397145.1 Sphingomonadales bacterium
GTCGCCCGCCTGGTGCACTTTCGCCGGCCATTGACAGTTTCAATCCCTTCAACACCGGCCTGCAGTCCGAACTGGTCGCGGGCAACATCGTTACCCATGTCGGGTTCCTGCTGAGCAACGGCGTCAATCCGGACACGCCAGCACGGTGCAGTCTTTCGCCCGACGTCGTCCCCGGGCAGAATCGTCTGCAGAACGGCATCCAGATATTTCCTGGCGCCGTTCCGGTTTATCGCGGCAGCGTTCTCGTTGGCGCAGTTGGCGTATCGGGTGACGGGATAGACCAGGACGACATGATCTCGTTTCTCGGCACGCACAATGCCGGCGCACGCATTGGCGGGATTGGCAATGCTCCGGCGGGGCGCCGTTCCGACCAGCTTGTCGTACAGATTACCGGAGCCGGTGTGCGTTTGCGCTATGTCAGCTGCCCGTTTGCGCCTTTCCTGGATACCGCCGAACAGAATGTCTGTCAGGGGCGCTAGCAATGCCAGTCGCTGCCCCCTTCCTGCCGGTCCTTGCCGCCCTGTCGGGACAGGCGACGCAACTTGAATTGCAAGGTTGGGACAGCGCAACCCGAGAAGCCAGCCTGTTGCAAGCACTTGAATATCCGAATTCCGACATGAACGGTGTTGGTGGTCCGGAAGAAAGTGCGCCATCCGGGGAAAGCGCAAAGCCGAATACGCCTCCCGCTCCCGAAGCTACTGGCTCCGAACAACAACCAAGTGCGGCAAGTCAGGATGCCGGCATCAGCGCAGATGAAACGCTCCTTGACGGCCGACGCCGACCAGGCGCTCCGAAACGGCTGCCTGATCGCATCACGCAGGAAAATATCGGGGCCGTAAGACCGCCTCCGCCAGAGGCTTTTCCGGGCGATCCGGATTTTCCCGTACCGGATCGCTGGCGCTTGTCCGAAACCCTCGGGCTTGCGCCAAAGGAGCGTTTTTTCGATCCATACAACCAGAATACCTACAAGGGGGATCGGCCGCTCTGCATTCCCTCACACGAGGAAAAGGAGCGTCGCGCCAAGGCGGGGCTTGCAAAATGCGGCACGCCGGCGTTTCTTGGCCTCAAGGGCGAAGATTGGTTCCTTGCTCTTGGTGCAACGTCCGATACGGTTGTTGAACCGCGGTCGTTTCCGATCCCGGTCGGCGTCCAGACTACACAACGACCAGGAAGTCTGGATGTGTTCGGACGCAGCCACAGCGAGGTTGTTGCGCAGACATTTATCTTCAGCGCATCTTTGATCAAGGGCTCAACGGCCTTCAAGCCTCCCGAAATCGAATATCGCGTCGCGCTCGCGCTTCAAGGAAGCTATGTAAATGTCCCTGAAAAGCGCGTTCTGTTCGTGGAGCCTTCCAAGAAGAGCCGTCGCTATGACCATTTTCTGGGTGTCCAGGAAGCCTTTGTCGATTATCACATCCGCAACGTTTCGGATCGTTATGATTTTGACTCGGTCCGGGTTGGTATCCAGCCTTTTCAGGCGGATTTCCGTGGCTTTCTGTTCAATGACCAACAGTTGGGTATCCGCTTTTTCGGCAACCGCGACAACAACCGGTTCCAGTATAATCTGGCAGCCTTCTGGCGGCTCGAGAAAGATACCAATTCAGGCTTGAATTCGGTCGTCCAGCGACCGCGCGATGATTTTGTGTTTCACGTCAATCTCTACCGTCAGGATTTTCCGGTGGTTGGCCTTACGAGCCAGATTTCGGTCACCTACAACATGAATCGCGAAAAACGGATCGAGGTTGACGATAACGGCTTCCCGGTCCGGCCTGCCCTGATCGGAAATTTGCGGCCCAGGAAATATGACGTCGCCTATCTCGGCTATTCGGCAGACGGCCATTTTGGGCGCGTGAACCTGACCGCGAGCGGCTATCTGGCGCTAGGCGAAGACCGGAACAGTATTTTCACATCAAGAAAGGCAAAAATCCGGAGCTATTTCTTCGCGGCCGAGCCGAGCATGGATTTCAACTGGGTCCGCGTCCGCTTGTCCGGCCTGTATGCAAGCGGGGATTCCAAACCGTTCGACAACAAGGAGACCGGATTCGACGCCATCTTTGAAAATCCGATCTTTGCTGGCGCCGACACGAGCTACTGGATTCGCCAGACCATTCCCTTTGCCGGGGGCGGACGCGCGATCGGAATCAACGGCCGCAACGGAATATTGAACTCATTGCGGTCGTCCAAGGAACAAGGCCAGTCCAATTTCAACAATCCCGGGACGATGCTCCTGGGTGCGGGTGCCGATTTCGACATTACGCCCAAGTTTCGCCTGTCAACCAACGTCAACCACCTCTGGTTCCAGAACACCGCCACGTTGCAGGCGCTGCGTGTCGAGGGCAGCATTCCGAAGGCGATCGGCTGGGATCTTTCGGCCGCAGCAATCTGGCGTCCCAAGGCG
>JANNLW010000434.1:0-5946 GCA_031397145.1 Sphingomonadales bacterium
AAGTCGAAACAAGGCCGCTTCCAGATTCTTGACGTTGTCGCGATGATGGGACCGATCACCAAATACACGCATCAAATGGCGTCATCGGACAATATTCCAAGCCGTGTGCGCGAAGCCTTCCGCCTCGCCGAAGAAGAAAAACCCGGCGCCGTGCATATCGAGTTGCCTGAAGACATTGCAGACGAGCACACCGACAGCCTGCCGATCCCGCGCAGTGTCGCGCGCAGGCCGAGTGCCGATCCGAAGGCTGTGGCAGCCGCTGTCGCAAAGCTCGAAGCAGCAAAAGCGCCGATCCTTGTCATCGGTGCCGGTGCGAACCGGACGATGACGAGCAAGATGCTTCAGGAACTGGTGGAAAAAACCAACATCCCCTTCCTGACCACCCAGCTTGGCAAGGGCGTGATTGACGAACGTCATCCTAAATTCGTCGGCTGCGCCGCTCTTTCATCAGGCGATTTCGTCCACCGTGCGGTCGAGGCGTCCGACTGTATCGTCAATATCGGTCACGATGTGATCGAAAAGCCGCCCTTCTTCATGCGGGCGGACGGCGCACAGGTGATCCATGTGTCCGGGCGTTCAGCCGAAGTCGATCCGGTTTATTTCCCGCAAACCGAAGTGATTGGCGATATTGCCAATGCGATCTGGCAGATCAAGGAAGCAATCACACTGCAACCGCACTGGAGCTTCGACTTCATGCTGAAGGCGCGGGCTGCCGAAGTGGCCCATACAGCGAGTGTGTCGGGTGACGAGCGCTTCCCAATCTATCCGCCACATCTCGTCAAACAGATCCGCGCGGCGATGCCCGACAATGGCATCATCTGTCTTGATAATGGCGTCTACAAGATCTGGTTCGCACGCGGTTATGATGCCTATCATGCCAATACGGTGTTGCTGGACAATGCGCTTGCAACGATGGGAGCCGGGCTTCCCTCT
This sequence comes from Sphingomonadales bacterium, assembly GCA_031397145.1. GTDB lineage: Bacteria > Pseudomonadota > Alphaproteobacteria > Sphingomonadales > Sphingomonadaceae > Aquisediminimonas. The sequence goes on from JANNLW010000434.1 coordinate 934, forward strand.
GCAATGATGTCGTCGATGGTCTATCCTGATCGTAAGGTCATGGCGATATGTGGTGACGGCGGGTTTATGATGAACAGCCAGGAAATGGAAACTGCTGTCCGTCTGAAGCTCAATTTCACCGCCCTCATACTCAATGACAACAGCTACGGCATGATCCGCTGGAAACAGGCCAATATGGGCTTCAAGGATTGGGGGCTGACCTATGGCAACCCTGATTTCGTCAAATATGCCGAAAGCTATGGCGCCAATGGCTACCGGGTCGAAAGCGCCGCACATCTCGATCAATTGCTCAAGCACACCTTGAATACGCCCGGCGTCCACCTGATCGACTGCCCGATTGACTATTCTGACAATGACCGCATCCTCAACAAGGATATCAAGGAGCTGAGCGCGAAGCTGTGAGCATGCTCAAGGACATTTATCCGCTCTACCTCAACAACAAGGCCGAGCAGCCAAACACCGACCTTGAGGTGACCGACAAATATACCGGCAAGATTGCCTTTCGTTGCGCGCAGGCGGACGCCAAGACGATTGATGCCGGTATCCAGGGCGCTGTCGAAGCCGCGGAACCGATGGCGCGCATGGCCAGTTATGAGCGTCAGGCCGTCCTTCAACACTGTGTTGATCGCTTCAAGCAGCGCTTTGACGAATTGGCCTATGCCCTTTGCGTCGAGGCAGGAAAGCCGATCAAGGATGCAGAAGGCGAAGTGTCACGGCTGATCGATACGTTCCGGATTGCGGCCGAGGAATCTGTGCGCATGACCGGCGAGGTCCAGCCCCTCGATATTTCACCACGTGCACGGGGTTACCAAGGCATGTGGAAACGGGTTCCGATCGGCCCATGCTCCTTTGTTTCCCCGTTCAATTTCCCTCTCAACCTGGCGGCGCACAAGATTGCACCGGCGCTTGCCGTCGGCTGCCCGTTTGTGATGAAACCAGCCAGCCGAACCCCGCTTGGCGCGATCATCATGGGCGAGGTGCTGGCCGAGACGGATTTGCCGAAGGGCGCGTTTTCGATTCTCCCTGCACACCGCGAGGGTGCTGATCTTTTTACCGAGGATGACCGGTTGAAGCTGTTGAGCTTTACCGGCTCTCCGGTCGTCGGCTGGGAGCTGAAGGCCAAGGCGGGCAAGAAGAAGGTTGTCCTGGAGTTGGGCGGAAATGCCGCCGTCATCATCGACAAGGATGCAGACCTGCCCGATGCGCTGGAGCGTGTCATCTTTGGCGCCTTCTACCAATCCGGCCAAAGCTGCATTGGCGTACAAAGAATCCTTATTCATGCCGATATCTATGATCAATTCCGCGACATGCTGGTTGCAAAGGCGAAGACGCTTGTCGTTGGCGACCCCAAGGATCGCAACGTCTTCATTGGCCCCATGATTTCCGAAGGGGAGGCGAAACGGCTTGATGGATGGATCCAGGAAGCCATTGCGCAAGGCGCAACCTTGCTGTGCGGCGGCAAACGCGAAGGCGCCATGCTTGAGGCAACCCTGCTCGACAATGTGGCCCGTAATACCAAGCTCAATATTGAAGAGGCTTTCGGGCCGGTCGCGTTTCTCATCAAATTTACCGAGTTTGAGGAGGCGCTCGATATCGTCAACGATAGCAAATTCGGGCTTCAGGCGGGTATTTTCACGCGCGACCTGTTCAAGACACTTGACGCCTGGGACAGACTCGACGTCGGGGGTGTAGTGATCAACGACGTGCCCAGTTATCGGGTCGACAACATGCCCTATGGCGGCGTCAAGGACTCCGGTCTGGGCCGTGAAGGCATCCGGTTCGCAATGGAAGACATGACCGAAATTCGCAACCTGGTGATCCGGCGTCGTTCCTGACACCTGTGACAAATGCATCACAAATGGCGGAAACTCGACGCGAATAGTTGACAAACATGGTAAATCCGCGCTTGTTTCGCGATCAAATCGGCCTAAAAAGTTCAATAAGAACATAAGGGTTGCATCGCAGTTTGGGTTTTAGGGACGATCGGCTGAGCCGGGCGGACGGGGGAAGCGGTGCATAGGGATACCATCGCACAAATTTTGAAGGACTGGCGGGCGCTCTCGGCACTGTCGCTATTGTCGTTGCTTGCCATCTTTGCACTCGTCAGTGGCGCAACACCTGCAAACTCGCCAGCCAAGGCTGCATTGCCCAACGACACGACTCATCTCGGTGTTGCAACCTGTGCCGGTTCGACATGTCACGGGCGCTCTGAAGCGGATGGCAAGGTCGTGCGTCAGGATGAAATCCTTCGCTGGCAGGAGCCATCCTCACCGACCGGAGCCCATAGTCGCGCTTTTTCAATCCTGAGCAATGCGCGTAGTGCTGCCATTGCCCGCCGCCTTGGACTCGGTTCAGCGGGTTCATCTCCGATGTGCCTAGGATGCCATGCCGAACCGGCGCCTTCGCGGGGCGTACGCTTCCAGCAATCGGACGGCGTGGGCTGTGAAGCCTGTCATGGCGGCGCAGCCAACTGGATTGATGTCCATAAGGTCGGTAACCATGGCGCCAGCCTCGCCGCCGGACTTGTCGCGCTGGAAAATCCGTCGGTCAAAGCTGGCGTTTGCCTCGATTGCCATTTCGGATCTGCGGACGGCGGCCAGTTTGTAAACCACCGGATCATGGCAGCCGGACATCCGCGCATTTCGTTTGAACTTGATCTGTTCACGACATTACAGGCGCATCACGATGAAGACGCTGATTATGTGCAGCGCAAGGGCCGAAGCAATGGCGTTCGTGTCTGGGCCGTTGGCCAGGCGATGGCCCTCGAACGGGCTCTCTCGCTCTACTCTAATCCAGGCCTTGGAACCGAAGGGCAATTCCCCGAATTCTATTTCTTTGATTGCCATAGCTGCCACAGGCAGATCTTCGACGAACAGCAATTCACGCAGACGGTCGCAGACAATCCGGCTCGCCCCCTTCCGGTCGGCATGCCACCGTTCAATGATGAAAACATGATCATGCTTTCAGCTGCAGCACGTATCGCGGCGCCCGGCGTTGCAACACGGTTCGATGCAGATAGCAGGGCATTTCATGCAGCCATTGCCCGGGATCGCAACAGCGCCGTGGCGGCCGCCGGAAAGCTCCGTGCGAGCGCGAACGCACTTGCCAGCGCGTTTCAGTCGACCAGCTTCGATCGGGCGCAGACTTTTTCGATCATCGACCTGATTGCGAGCGAAGCGATCAGCGCGCGATATACTGATTACGAAGGCAGCGTGCAGGCCGTCATGGCTGCGGACACGTTGCTCAATGCGCTGGTCAATGGCGGCCATTTGCCGGTCGGACGGGTGGCGGCGATCAGAAGCGAAATCAACCGCGCCTACGCTGCCGTGCGCGATCCGAATGACTATCGTCCGGCTGAATTCCGCCGGGCGCTGGGCAGTGCTGTCAGGACAATCAGGACGTTGCGTTGATGCGTATCCGGTCTTCCATTTCATTGATTTCTGCCGCGGCACTTGTGGTTGCCGGATGTGGCGGTGGCGGAACGAGCACGTCGCCTGTGGTCACACCCCCTCCGCCACCAACACCTGCGATGGTTTATCAAGTGCCTGCACAGGAATCACTTTCAGTTGCCGACGTGCAGCAAGTCATCGCCCAAGCGGTCGCAGAAGCACAGGCCCGCAACCGTCCGGCGACAATTGCAGTGGTTGACCGCGTCGGCAATCCCCTAGCCCTGTTCCAGATGAATGGCGCCGACCTTTCGCTTCGCATCCCGGCTTTGACGACGCCTGTCCCGGGAACGCTGTCAGGCTTGAATCTGCCCGCGCCAGCGGCATTGCCCGGCGCACTCTCCAAGGCCATTACGGCGGCCTATCTGTCGAGCAGCGGAAACGCCTTTTCAACGCGCACGGCGAGCCAGATCGTACAGCAGCATTTCCCCCCGGCGCCCAACGCGGTCGGACTGGAAAGCGGGCCGCTCTATGGCGTGCAGTTCAGTTCTCTTCCGTGTTCGGATCTAGTCGCCCGATTCAACTCCGCTGGCGGACCCTCTGCACTGATTGGACCTAAACGATCGCCGCTAGGGCTTTCAGCCGACGCTGGTGGTCTGGCGCTTTACAAAAATGGGGTTCTTGTTGGCGGGATCGGCATCATGGCCGATGGTGTCTACGGCTTCGATCCCAACATTCTCGACGTCGACAACGATGATGAAGAATATATCGCACTGGCCGGAACCCGAAATTTCGAAGCACCGCAAGCGATCCGGGCTGACAGGATTTCGGTTGACGGAACGTTTCTGCGATACAGCGATGCGACGCCGAACAATCTGCTTGTAACCGGCACTGCACCCGGCTTTGCGGCAATAAACGGCGTTGCCGGGGTTCTGACAGCACTTGCAGGCTATTCCAGTGGCGCCATCATTGCTGGCACCCCCTATGGAAGCGAGGCATCCGGAATTCGCGCATCAACAGCAGCGGAATTTTCAAACCGTGACGCCTTTGTCCTGACGGACGGATCGGGCGGCAACCGCTTCCCGATCCGCGCAGGAACAGACGCAGCCGAAGTAACCCAGCCGCTAACACTCGCCGAAACGCGCGCGCTGCTCGAAGAAGCGTTCCTGATCATGAGCCGCGCGCGTGCCCAGATCCGCCAGCCGCTCGACAGTCGGGCTCAGGTTTCGATTTCGGTCGTTGATACGTTCGGATCGGTTCTTGGCGTCGTACGCTCCCCGGACGCGCCAATTTTCGGCATTGATGTGTCCCTGCAAAAGGCGCGTACCGTAGCCTTTCTCTCAAATGCGAGAGCGGCGGCTGAACTGGCTGCCAACGGCGCAGCCTCGGTCCAGAATCGGCTCGCACTTTCCCGCGCTTTTTTTGGCGATCCCAATATATTTACGGGCCAAACTGCCTGGAGCAATCGCGCCGTTGGAAATGTTTCGCGGCCATACTTCCCTGATGGAGAGGTTGGTCGCCCGCCTGGTGCACTTTCGCCGGCCATTGACAGTTTCAATCCCTTCAACACCGGCCTGCAGTCCGAACTGGTCGCGGGCAACATCGTTACCCATGTCGGGTTCCTGCT
>JANNLW010000003.1:0-3956 GCA_031397145.1 Sphingomonadales bacterium
CCGATTGGGGTCGCAACGATATAGAGTCCGGGTTTCAGCGTTACAGTCATCAGGATTCGGGATATGGCAGAGGCACAGGCCCAAGGGCAACACATGCGGCACACAATGGGTATAGGGCGGTGGCTCCTGCTGGGGATCACGGCTTTTCTTGCAGCGTGTCAGGTGGTGCCGAAGCACCCACCCAAGCCGATTGAAAAGCCTCCCGAGGAAGGGCCAATCACCGGGCAATTGCCGACAGATGCCACACGTCATCGCATTGCATTGCTCGTTCCGCTGACTGGCACCAATGCCGGTGTCGGCGAATCGATTGCCAATGCTGCCAATATGGCTGTGCTCGATACGGGCGGACAGAATATCAGGGTTACAACCTATGATACGGCGCCCGGGGCTGCTGCAGCGGCGCAAAAGGCGATTGCTGACGGGAACAAGTTGATTCTCGGGCCGTTGCTTGCCGATGATGTGAAAGCGGTTGCGCCGATCGGTCGCGCGGCGAAAGTCCCGCTGATCAGCTTTTCGAATGACATATCCATCGCAGGCAATGGGACCTTTATCATGGGTTTCGTGCCGACCCAGTCGGTGGATCGGGTTGTCCGCTATGCGCGTTCACGTGGCCTCGTGACCTTCGTCGGGCTGGTTCCCAATGGGACCTATGGCCAGCGTGTGTCGCAGGCGATGATAAAGGCGGTGGAGGCGAGCGGCGGCAAGCTGATTGCCTTGCAGAATTTCGACCGCTCAGCGGGTTCGATCTCTTCAGCCGTGACCAAACTTGGGTTGAGCGGACATTATGATTCAATCCTGATTGCTGATTCGGGGCGGATTGCGCTTCAGATCGTGCCGGCTATCCGGCGGGGTGGTGGTGCGACGGCTAAGGTGCTTGGCACAGAGCTCTGGAACACCGAAGGCTCTCTTGCCAACAGCGCCGTGATGCACGGAGCATGGTTCGCAAGCGTGTCGGATGCCTATTACAACCAGCTCGCGACGAAATATCGGGCGCGCTATGGCAAAGGCCCCTATCGCCTCGCCAGCCTTGGTTATGATGCTGTGCTGCTGGCCAACAAGATCGCGGCGGGCTGGAAGGTTGGGTCGGCTTTCCCCGTTGCTCAGCTTGGCGATGATGGCGGCTTTTCCGGGATCGACGGGGCGTTCCGCTTCGGCAAGGACGGGATCGCCGATCGCATGCTCGAAGTGCAGCAGATCAATGCGAGCGGCTTTGCCGTGATCGCACCGGCACCGCGCAGTTTTTCCAAATAGCCACTTTGACCTGAATGCTATGATGCGGCGGTGGCGCCTCGCTTCGCCACGGCGCGAGACCGGCGGCGTAACCTGCAGCTGGCCTTGACTCCGCTTTGCGAAAAGTGTTCTAGAACATATTAGGAACATTATGTCCGATTCGTCTCTCTCTCTTGCGCAGTTGAAGCGCCGTCTCGAACGCCTTGAGAGACCCCGTGCCTGCAGCGGGACGCCCCTCTTCTCATTCGGATGCGACGCTGTGGATGCACGGCTGGGCGGCGGCTTGGCGCGTGGCGCATTGCATGAGTTATGCGCTGCAGAAGTCGGGGTTCATGCTACTGCCAGCGGATTTGCCCTGATGCTTGCCGCCCGGGCAAGCCGGGACAGACCAATATTGTGGGTCCGGGAGGACAAGGGCGAACGCCAGCATGGCCGGCTTTATGCGCCCGGCATGGTGGAACTGGGGTTCGATCCGGGGCGGATCATCCAGGTGTCTGCTCCCGACACCCTTTCGGCCTTGCGCGTCGGCGCCGACATATTGGGGTGCATGGGCGTTGGAGCAGCCGTGATCGAGCCTTGGGGGGAAGCAGGAAAGCTCGACCTGACGGCAAGTCGACGACTGGTGCTGGCCGCCGAAAAATCGGGCGTAGCCGCTTTTATCCTGCGCGATATGGCCGTGTCCTTCGCAAGCGCAGCCGCCACGCGCTGGCTCGTCTCTCCGGCATCGTCTGTTGCTCTGCCTGGCAACGCCCCGGGCCCGGTTTCGCTGGCAATCGAACTTGTCCGCCATCGCGGCGGCATCCCCCCTTTTGGGCTGATCATGGAGTGGGATCGTGATGAGCAGATTTTCCGGGAACCGGCGCTATCTCGCGTTGTTCTTCCCCTTGCTCAGCGCCGACAGATGGCGGCTTGAAGCGCGGGAGGAAACATCTGCCCCGTGCGTCTCGATTGAAAAGCAGCGTGGGGCGATGCGGATTGTTGCGGTCGATGAACAGGCGCTCGCGCTGGGTATGGCCCCCGGCATGGCGCTCGCTGATGCACGGGCACGCGTGCCGAATCTGGCAGCAGTCGACCATGATCCGGCGGCGGATGCAGTCTTGCTCGAACAGATCGCCGACGATTGTGATCGTACGACGCCCATGGTCGCACTTGACCCGCCCGATGGGCTGATCCTCGATGTGACGGGCTGTGCGCATATCTGGGGAGACGAAGGGGCGCTGGCAAGCGATCTCGCCGCCAGGCTCGGCCAGGCTGGATTGCGGCTACGGCTGGCCCTCGCCGAAACGCCAGACAGGGCGCGAGCACTGGCGCGACACGGGAAAGACCTGCCCATCCTCGCGCTCAATCTTGACGAGGAGCGCTCCACGGCGCTGCGCCGGGCCGGGCTTTACATGATTGCCGATCTCGCCCCGAGACCACGCGCGCCGCTTGCGGCGCGGTTCGGAGAAGAGATGGTGGCAAAACTGGTGCGTGTGCTGGGGGAAGAGGATATCAGGATCTCGCCGCGGCGTGTGCCCCCCGCTCTCTTCGCCATGCGCCGCTTTGCCGAACCGGTCGCCATGACCGATTATGTGCTCGCAACGCTCGATGGGCTTGCACAAGAGGTGGAAACGGCCCTGCGTGAACGCGGGAGCGGCGGGCGGCGCTTTATCGCCAGCCTGTTCCGCAGCGATGGCGACACGCGACGGCTTGTCATCGAGGCCGGAGCGCCAACCCGCGATCCCGTGCTGCTCATGCGCTTGTTCCGCGAGCGGATCGAGGCACTTGCCGATCCTCTTGATCCCGGCTTTGGATATGATGCCATACGGCTCGACGTGGCCGTTACCGAGCCGCTCGGTGCTGCACAGCTGGGGCTTGAAGAGCAAGCAGCAGGCGAGGTCGAAGTGGCAGGACTGATTGATCGGCTTTCGACCCGGCTCGGTCGTCACAGGGTGCTCCGGTTCGGGTCAGGAGAGACACATATCCCCGAACAGGCTGCTTTTACCTTTCCGGCCACGGCACCGTCCCAACCGCAGCGATGGCCTGAGCCCGAACCCGGTGAACCGCCGTTGCGCCCGCTTCACCTGTTCGACCCGCCCCAGCTGATCGACGTGATTGCGGAGGTGCCCGATGGCCCGCCCCGCCGCTTCCGCTGGCGCCGGACGATGCACGATGTGATGCGCTATGAAGGCCCCGAACGGATCGCCTCCGAATGGTGGCAACGCGACGCCGGCTATGTGCCAGGGCGGGGCGGCCTGACCCGCGACTATTTTCGGGTAGAGGATGCGCGTGGCCGACGTTTCTGGGTGTTCCGCCACGGGCTGTATGGCACGGAAAAATACAACCCGGACTGGTATCTGCACGGCCTGTTCGCATGACAAGCTATGCCGAACTGGCCGCGTCTACCAACTTTTCTTTCCTGACCGGCGCCTCGCAGCCGGCCGAGATGGTGGAGACCGCACTGGCGCTGGGTCATTCCGGGATCGGGATTGCCGACCGGAACAATGTCGCGGGCGTCGTTCGAGCGTGGCGCCACTTGCGTGACGCGCGACAGGAGGGGCGAGGCACAGATTTCAAGCTGGCGACTGGCGCACGGCTGGTCTTTGCCGACGCCACGCCGGACATCATTGTCTATCCGATCAACCGGCATGGCTGGGGACAATTGACCCGGCTGCTTTCGACGGGAAACCTCAGATCGGAAAAGGGGACCTGCACCCTTTCTTTCTCCGACCTGCCGGATGCGTGCG
>JANNLW010000006.1:0-7204 GCA_031397145.1 Sphingomonadales bacterium
CATGGTCGGCGGTACCGCGATCCTCAAGGGCCTCACGCTCACGCTCAATGCGGGCGAAATCCATGCGATCATGGGGCCGAATGGTTCGGGCAAGTCGACGCTCTCCTATGTGCTTGGCGGGCGGCCGGGCTATGAAGTGACCGACGGTTCGGTGACCTTCAACGGCACCGACCTGCTCGAAATGTCGCCGCACGAACGCGCCGCCGCCGGCCTGTTCCTTGGCTTTCAGTATCCGGTCGAAATCCCGGGCGTCTCGAACGTCCAGTTCCTGCGAGAGGCGTTGAACGCACAGCGCAAGGCGCGCGGAGAAGCCCCGCTTTCGGGCGGAGAGTTCCTCAAGATCGCACGCGCACAGGCTGATGCGATGGGCATGGACATGGACATGCTCAAGCGCGCGGTGAATGTCGGCTTTTCGGGCGGCGAGAAGAAGCGCAACGAAATGGTGCAGATGGGCATCATCGATCCCGTGCTGGCGATCCTCGACGAGACCGACAGCGGCCTCGATATCGATGCGCTGCGTGTCGTCGGCGATGGCATCAACCGGATCATGCGGCGGCCCGACAAGGCGGTGCTGCTGATCACCCATTACCAGCGGCTGCTCGATTACGTGAAACCCGATTTCGTGCACGTGCTGGCCGATGGAAGGATCGTCCGCAGCGGCGGCGCCGAATTGGCGCATGAGCTTGAGCGCGAGGGATACAAGGAGTTGGCGGCGTGAACCTCCTCCCCACCCGCAAGAATGAATCCTGGCGTTACGCCGATCTGGATGCGCTGGCTCACCTCTGGCCCCTGCCTGAGGCGGAAAGCATTATTGTCCCTGCGGGCGGATCATATAGCCGCGCGATCGTCCAGGATTCGGGCGGCGTGAAGCAGGTCTCGCTCGTGCTCGGCAAGGGCGCGACTGCGCGCATGGACACCCTCAACTTAGGCGGAGATTACGGAAGGATCGAACTGAACGTCACCCTTCACGACGGCGCACATTTCGAACTGCGCGGGGCGATCCTTGGGAGCGGGGAGCAGGTGCTGGAGATTGTCACGACCGTTACGCATGCTGAACCCAATGCGACCAGCAACCAGATGGTGCGCTCGGTGCTTGGCGGACATGCCACCGGCTCCTATCTCGGCAAGGTTGCGGTCGCGCGTGACGCGCAGAAGACCGATGCCGCGCAATCGGTTAAGGCGATGCTGCTCGACCGGACGGCGACGGCAAACGCCAAGCCCGAACTCGAAATCTATGCCGATGATGTAAAATGCGCACATGGTGCGACTGTCGGCGAACTGGACAAGGCGGCGCTCTTCTACCTCGCCTCGCGCGGCCTGCCTCCCGCCGAGGCGAAGCAGCTGCTTTTGCAGGCGTTCGTTGCTGGCGTGTTCGAAGGCGCTGAGGCGCAGGATTCCTTGCAAGCTGCCGCGCTCGCCAAGCTGGGGACGATGGTATGACCGTCGCGACCCTCTCCCGCCCTCTGGCTTACCGTGATGACTTCCCCGGCATCGCCGACTGGCACTATCTGGACACGGCCGCGACGGCACAGAAGGCGCAGGTTGTGATCGATGCCGTCTCGCGTGCGATGGGCGAGGATTATGCGACCGTCCATCGCGGCGTCTACAAGCGTTCGGCAGACATGACATTGGCTTATGAAGCGGCGCGACGCCGGGTGGCGCGGTTCATCGGGGCGGCTTCGGAGAACGAAATCGTTTTCGTGCGCGGGGCAACCGAGGGGATCAATCTTGTTGCCTATAGCTGGGCACGGACGCATCTGAAGGCGGGTGACCGCGTGCTGCTCTCCACACTTGAGCATCATTCGAATATCGTGCCGTGGCAGCTTGCCGGGCTGGAGATCGACGTCTGTCCGCTGACTGCCGATGGCCGGATCGATCTCGATGCGGCCGAATCGATGTTGACGCCTGCGCACAAGCTGGTCGCCTTCGCTCATGTCTCCAACGTCCTTGGCTCGGTCCTCGATGCGAAACGCGCCGCCAAATTGGCCCATGCGGTTGGCGCAAAGCTGCTGCTCGACGGCTGTCAGGCCGTGCCCCGCCTCCCGGTCGATGTCATCGATCTCGATTGCGATTTCTACGTTTTTTCGGGGCACAAGCTCTACGGACCGACCGGAATCGGTGCGTTGTGGGCGCGCGGCGAAATACTTGACGCCATGCCGCCATGGCAAGGCGGCGGTTCGATGATCGACCGTGTGAGTTTCGAACGGACGACCTATGCCCCCGCGCCACAGCGGTTCGAGGCGGGCACTCCCGCAATTTCCGAGGCGATCGGCCTTCATGCAGCGATCGACTATGTGGACAGTATCGGAATTCCCGCCATCGAGGCGCATGAGCGCCATCTGGTCGAAATGCTCCGTGCCGGACTGTCACAGACACCCGCCGTCACGTTGTTCGGCCCGATCGAGGCGGCTGGTATCGTCTCTTTTGCCATAGAGGGGGTTCATCCCCACGATATCGGCACCATATTGGATGAAGAAGGCGTCGCGATCCGCGCCGGGCATCATTGCGCCCAGCCGCTGATGGAGGCGCTCGGCGTGCCTGCCACCGCGCGGGCGAGCTTCGGGATTTATAGTGATGAAGACGATGTCGCGGTGCTGCTGCGCGGGATCGAGCGGGTCAGAAGGATTTTTACCAGATGAGTGACCACATCAGGATCGAAGAAGTCGAAAGCGTGACTCCGCCGCCAAAGGCGCGGGTGGAAGACGCCGAAGGTGCGCGCGATACGTTCGAGCGGAAGAAGGATTATCTCGAAGGTTTCCTTGCGCAAAAGCCGGCCATCGTCCCGTCGGGAGAACCGGGCGGTGACCTGCATGACGCGGTGATCGCAGCGCTGAAGGAAATCTATGATCCGGAAATCCCTGTCAATATTTATGACCTTGGCCTGATCTACAATGTGGAGGTCAATGAAGGTCATGTGGTCGTGACGATGACGCTGACCACACCGCATTGCCCGGTTGCCGAATCGATGCCGGGCGAAGTCGAGCTTCGCGTTGGCAGCGTGCCGGGTGTCGGTGATGCCGAAGTCAATCTCGTCTGGGATCCGGCTTGGTCGCCCGAAAACATGACCGATGAAGCCCGTCTGGAGTTGGGAATGCTATGAGCACGATCACCAAGGCCCGCCCCGCCGCGTTGATGCTGACCCCGGCCGCTGAAGCCCGGATTGCCGATCTGATGACGAATGCCCCTGAGGGTGCCATCGGGGTCAAGCTCTCCACCCCGCGTCGCGGCTGTTCAGGACTGGCCTATTCGGTCGATTATGTGACGGAGGCAGCAAAGTTCGATGAGCGGATCGAAACCTCTGGCGGGCTGTTCTTCGTCGACGGCGCGTCGGTGCTGTACCTGATCGGTTCGACGATGGACTGGCAGGAGGATGATTTCACGGCCGGGTTCGTCTTCGAAAATCCGAATGCCAAGGGGGCGTGCGGTTGCGGTGAGAGCTTTACGGTTTGATCAAAGCCCGAATGTGAAGCGGATTGCTGCGCCCAAATCTTCGGGTGCGTTGGCGAAATTGCCCGGCTGATGCCGCCAGAAACTGTTGAGCGAAACCTGACCGCCGAGCATTGTGCGGGAATAGACCGCCTCGATATCGCGCTCGCGCCCCGTGGGGGCAAGGTTCAGGCGCGATGACGTAAACACGGCCTGCCCGGTTTCATAATCATAGCTTGTCGGAATTGTCAGATCGAACCCTCCGCGTGCAACACGCAAAGGCTGGGCAACACGGATCGACATGCGATCCTTGCGATCAAACACGGCGCTGCGCGTGGCGTCGAATGACCACGCCCTGGTTTGCAGATGATCCGCGTTCTGCCTGATTCCACCCGCGTCGATGCGGGTCCAGCCCTGCCTCAAGGCAAAGGCAAAGTCCCACTTTTCAGCAGGTTTCCAGCGAGCCTCGAGGTCAGCAAACCAGGAGCTTGCGCCGCCAGTTCCGAACAAGGGGTCGAAACGGGCGCCAAGAACTGTTTCCCGCTCAATGAGGTTGGTTGCCCGGGCCGAAAGGCCAAAGGCGCCGAACATTTTTGAGGCGCCAAGGCTCAGGGCGCTATAGCCATGCAGGCGATAACCGCTCCGCGGGCCGGTATCGTCACGGAGCGCCCACAGCCGCGCCGCGCCGGTTTCGGCGCTCGCCGTCAACGCGATTCCGCCGACACGCTGGTGTACGGCCAAGCCTGATTTGGCGCGTGTATCGAAACCGAACCCGTCAATGGCAGATGAGCCGACAAGAAAACTGTCTCCACTGCGACGATTGAGCTGGCTCGCAAGGGCAAGACCGCTTTGCGAAATACCAAGCGCCAGCGAGGTGTTCGGACCAAGCCGTGTGACAATTGATCCCGCAAGTGCGCGGGCGCGGCGGCTTTCATTGGGCGAAAGAAGTAGCCGGTCGACAGAAGGCCCCTCCAGGTCCGCCGTCACGGACAGGGCGATCAAGGCGCCGCCGCCGGCCAACGCGCGGCTGCGCGCGCCGATGCCCAATGCCGGGGCCAATCTGGGTTGGATCGAGGCGCGCATGATCCCCGATGCAAGGTTCGTGGTATAGGCCCGCCCATAGCTGTCGAGTACGACTGCCGAAAGACCAGCCTGGCTGCTGTCTCCCATCGGTGCCGAGGTCGTGCCAGCTGACGCCGGAAGTGGAACCATCGATCCGGGTAGCGAGAGTGGCCCCTGCGGTCCGAAGGCCTTGGTCAGGTCTAGCGCTCCAACGCCGAAGACGGGATCGATGCCCTGAGCGCCAAGGTCGACGGATGAACGGAACAGGATATCAACGATTTGGGCACCGGTGAGATTGGGGAAGGCCTGCGCAAGCAGGGCGGCTGCGCCTGCGACAATCGGGGCCGAAAAGGATGTTCCGCTCCACAGGAACGACGTGCCGTTCTGGTCGATCGCTCGCACCCTGACACCCAGCGCTCCGAGATAATGGGTTGAACCGTTTCCGGCCTTGTTTGAAAAGCTTGCCAGTGTGGCATTGCTGGTGTCGAGCGCCCCGGCAATGATGACGAGATTGCGGGCGATGGGATCGTTGGCGATCTGTGCAAGTGGATCGGGATCATCAAGGCTGTCATTCCCTGCAGAAAAGACAATGATGATGCCAGCGCTCGCTGCGCGCCCGATTGCGGCGCGAAGCGTCGAATTTGCAGGTGATCCGCCAAGCGAAATGTTGATGACACGAGCCTGATTTGCGACGGCAAGGTCAACGCCCTGAGCAATCGCATTGTCGTTGTGCGAACAGCCCTTGGCGGGATCCGCATTATTGCAACTGCCGGGCGTATCTGTTCGCGCAACGAGCAAGGTCGCGCCAAACGCGACGCCGTGAATGCCGCTATCGTTTTTTGCGCCCAGAAGGACGTCGGAGACCGCAGTGCCATGGCCACCTTCGTCTCCAATACCTCTTGATCCTGCAAGGTCGGCAGAAGCCGGGTGGATGCGGCCGGCAAACTCCGGATCAGTTTGCGCAACACCTGAATCGATCACGGCGGCAATCACGCCCGCTCCTGTCGCTCCGGCGTCATAGCCGATGAGTGCATTTGCCTGAACGGCGCCGTTCGATCGTTGAAACTCTGCCGTGTTGAAGTTGGTTGTGGGCGGCGGAGGCGGAGGTGGCGGGGCTGGCGGTGGAGGAACAGGTGTCGGCGTTGGCGTCGAATTGACACCCCCGCCCGCACCACCCCCGCCACAAGCGCTGACCATCGCCAGAGCCGGAAGAGCGCAACCCATCAGAAAAGCTGCGCGTTTCCAAGTCTCAAACATACGCTCCCCCGTAACAGGACGAGCGTGTATCCCATGCTGCGTGTTTCGCCAAGATGAACCTGTTTGCTTAACACGGCGAACCGGTTTGCGCGGTGCATCCTGAGTCGCTAGAGCCACGGCCATGCCGCCTGTCCTTGGTTCGATTGAAAACTGGATCTTTGATCTCGACAACACGCTCTATCCAGCGCGTGTGGATCTTTTCTCGTTGATCGATGAGAAGATGGGTCTTTACATCCAGCGTTTGCTTGCCCTGGATCCCGTCGAGGCACGGCGGGTACAGAAGCGCTATTTTGTCGACCACGGAACGACGCTTGCCGGACTGATGGCGCATGAGGGCATCGATCCGCACGAATTTCTTGATTTTGTGCATGATATCGACATGTCACGACTTGCGCCCGATCCCGGGCTGAACGCTGCCCTTGCCCGACTGCCGGGACGCAAGCTTGTTTTCACAAATGGTGACGCGGCCTATGCGCAGCGTGTTCTTGCTGGTCTTGGGCTGGCGCATGCGTTTGACGGCTTGTTCGACATCCACGGCGCGAACTACCGGCCCAAGCCTCATCCTGACGCCTATATTGACATGTGCCAGGCATTGAATGTCGAGCCAGCAAAGTCCCTTTTTGCGGAGGATATGGCGCGCAACCTCAAGCCGGCGAAGGCGATTGGCATGGCGACGGTGTGGATCAACAACGGCTCCGAACACGGTAACGCGGATGCCAGTCCCGACTTCATCGACTTTGAAACACATGACCTTGGCCACTGGCTGGGTCAAATTCTGGAGACTGTTTGACAATGTCGGCACAACTCGAAGCCACAATCGATTCCGCCTGGGAAGCGCGTGACACGATCAATCCCGGGACCACCGGGCAAGTGCGCGATGCAGTCAATGCTGCGCTTATGCTGCTCGACAGTGGCGATCGGCGTGTTGCCGAAAAAGTGGACGGGCGATGGACGGTCAATCAATGGCTCAAAAAAGCGGTGCTGTTATCCTTTCGCCTCAACGACAATGTCATCATGTCGGGGCCGGGCGGCACCAACTGGTTCGACAAGGTCCCCGGCAAGTTTGATGGCTGGGGCGAGAATCGCTTTCGTGAGGCTGGTTTTCGTGCAGTTCCCGGCTCCATCGTCAGGGCTGGCGCGCATATCGGCCGCAATGTTGTGCTGATGCCCAGCTTTGTGAACATCGGTGCCAGCGTTGGCGACGGATCCATGGTTGATGCATGGGCGACAGTCGGAAGCTGCGCGCAGATTGGCAGGAACGTCCATCTGTCTGGCGGCGTTGGTATTGGCGGCGTCCTCGAACCCCTTCAGGCCGGGCCTGTAATCATCGAGGATAATTGCTTCATCGGTGCCCGCTCCGAAGTGGTTGAAGGCGTTGTTGTAGAGGAAGGCGCCGTGCTCGGCATGGGCGTGTTTATCTCTTCTACCAGCAAGATCGTCGATCGCGCGACAGGCGAAG
>JANNLW010000029.1:0-3432 GCA_031397145.1 Sphingomonadales bacterium
GGTTAGTGTCGTCCGTTGACTAAAGCGGAAATTGCTTGCGCAGGCGTGAAGTGTGACGCCCCCGTTTGGGGCGCCACACTCTATTTCATGCCAGATCGAAGCGGTCGAGATTCATTACCTTTGTCCACGCAGCAACAAAATCGCGTACAAACTTTTCCCGGGAATCGCTGGAGCCATAGACTTCAGCAAGGCCGCGCAAGATCGAGTTTGATCCGAAGACAAGATCGTTGCGCGTGCCTGTCCATTTGACAGTTCCGGATTTTCGATCACGGCCTTCAAACGTGCCTGCTTCTGTCCCGCTCGATGTCCAAGCCGTGTTCATATCAAGCAAGTTCACGAAGAAATCATTCGTCAACGTCCCTGCGCGATCCGTAAAGACCCCGTGTTTTGATCCATTGGCATTTGCACCAAGGGCGCGCATCCCGCCGATCAGGACAGTCATTTCAGGGGCAGTTAGTGACAACAGCGACGCGCGATCGACCAGAGCATCTTCCGCGGCCCGTTTGCTGTTCTTGTCGAGATAATTCCGGAATCCATCAGCCTTTGGTTCCAGAACCGCGAACGAATGAACGTCCGTGTCTTCCTGCGTTGCATCTGTCCGTCCTGCTGAGAATGGAACCGTTATGGGCGTACCGCCATCTTGCGCTGCCTTTTCAATGGCAGCTGAACCGCCAAGGACGATCAGGTCGGCCATGGAGACCGTCTTGTCGAAGCCTGCCTGAATGGCTTCCAGCTTCCTCAGAACGACGCTTAGTTCAGCAGGATTATTGACCGCCCAATCCTTTTGCGGTGCCAAGCGGATGCGAGCGCCATTTGCGCCACCGCGCTTGTCACTATTGCGGAAGGTGGAGGCCGAGGCCCATGCCGTTGTCACGAGCTGAGCAACGCTCAAGCCAGATCCCAGAATCTGCGCTTTCAACGCGGTTACATCTGCGTCACTGATTGGCACGCCGGTTGCCGCTGGAACAGGGTCCTGCCAGATCAGTTTTTCACTTGGAACTTCTGCTCCGAGATAGCGGGAGACCGGCCCCATATCACGGTGTGTCAGCTTGAACCAAGCACGAGCATAGGCATCGGCAAATTCAGCCGGATTCTCATGGAAATTCCTTGAAATCGGCCCATAGATCGGGTCCATTTTCAAAGCCATATCGGCAGTGGTCATCATCAGCGGTTCGGTTCTTGATGGATCGTGCGCGGCGGGCGCTTGAACTGCGTTTGATGCCACTGTTGGTGTCCATTGCTTGTGGCCGCTGGGGCTGGTTGTCATTTCCCAGTCATAGCCAAGCAGAGCGTCGAAATAGCCATTGTCCCAACGTGTCGGATTGGGGGTCCACGCCCCTTCAAATCCGGCGGTCGTGGTGTCGCCACCTTTTCCGGTACCGAAGCTGTTGAACCAGCCGAGGCCTTGCGCCTCGATGACTTGGCCTTCGGGTTCGCGGCCCACCTTGTCTTCGGGGCCTGCGCCATGGCCTTTGCCAAATGTGTGCCCGCCTGCGACAAGTGCCACGGTTTCATAATCGTCCATCGCCATACGGGCGAATGTTTCACGAATATCGCGGGCAGAGGCAAGGGGATCAGGCTTACCGTTCGGACCTTCCGGATTTACATAAATCAATCCCATCTGAACCGCGCCGAGTGGCTGCGCCAGTTCACGGTCGCCACTATAGCGTTCGTCACCAAGCCATTCGGTTTCCGGGCCCCAGTAAATATCTTCTTCCGGTTCATGCACGTCGACACGTCCGCCTGCAAAGCCAAAGGTTTTGAAGCCCATCGTTTCCATGGCGACGTTGCCGACAAGAACCATCAAATCTGCCCAAGACAATTTGCGGCCATATTTCTGCTTGATCGGCCAAAGCAGCCTGCGTGCTTTGTCGAGATTGCCATTGTCCGGCCAGCTATTGAGAGGGGCAAAACGGTGGGAACCGGATTCTGCACCACCGCGCCCATCATGCGTACGATATGTCCCGGCGGAATGCCACGCCAAGCGAATGAACAGACCGCCATAATGCCCGAAATCGGCCGGCCACCAGTCTTGCGAATCTGTCATCAGAGCAGCGAGATCCGCTTTCACCGCCGCCAGATCAAGACTTTTGAACGCAGCAGCATAATCAAAGTTTTCATCCATCGGATCAATGAGCGGTGAGTTTTGATTGAGCACCCGCAGATTGAGTTGATTCGGCCACCAATGCTGATTGGCCCCGCTTCCAGTAAGCTTTTGCTTACTATCACCTTGCATGATTGGGCATTTGCTGACTGATGACATATCGAAGGGCCTTTCTTGATCCAAAGCTAGCGAGAGGATGCCCCATTTAACGTTATCGACTAAGCGAATTATAGTGATCACATTAATCGATTTTACCACTCATACGGAGCGGCACCTTACCCAAAACTCAAGTCCAATCCCGCCATTTCAAGTCCCCCCAATCACGGCCAATCCTGCGGAGAAAGGCAGTGTCAAAATGGCGGCCGCTTTCAGTAGTGTTCAAATTTTTGCTTAATGTCGCGCTTGGGGTCGAAGTTCACTCTTACCCCAAAACGACCTTATTGCTGGCAAGCCGCAGCATTTTGACGCATGGGAACCTCTCCGATCCTTGACCTGGAAAGTTGAAATGTCAGAAGAGTTCTATCGCATCAAGCGCCTCCCTCCTTATGTCATCGCCGAAGTGAATGCGATGCGGGCGGCCGCGCGGCAGGCGGGGGAGGACATTATCGACCTTGGGATGGGCAATCCGGATCTTCCTCCGCCCCAGCACGTGATCGACAAATTGTGCGAAGTGGCGATGAAGCCCGACGCGCATGGCTATTCGGCGTCTAAAGGCATTCCCGGGCTCCGCAAGGCTCAGGCAGGTTATTATGCGCGCCGTTTCGGGGTCGATGTCGATCCGGAAAGCGAAGTCGTGGTGACGCTCGGCTCGAAGGAAGGGCTGGCCAATCTTGCCCAGGCAATCACAGCACCTGGCGACGTGATTCTCGCGCCCAACCCGTCCTACCCGATCCACACTTTCGGCTTTATCATAGCCGGGGCCACGATCCGCAGCGTGCCGACCACGCCGGATGAACGTTATTTTGAAGCGCTTGAACGCGCGATGAAATTCACCGTTCCCAAGCCTTCGGTGCTAGTGATGGGTTATCCATCGAACCCGACCGCCGAAGTCGTCGATCTTGCTTTCTACGAACGCGTCGTCGCCTTTGCAAAAGAACATGGGCTGTGGGTGTTGTCAGACCTTGCCTATTCCGAGCTTTATTACGACGGCTGCCCGACGCCTTCGATCCTGCAAGTCAAGGGCGCAAAGGATGTCGCGGTCGAGTTCACCTCAATGTCGAAAACCTATTCTATGGCAGGCTGGCGGATCGGCTTTGCGGTGGGCAACAAGACGCTGATTGCAGCGCTTTCGCGGGTCAAATCCTATCGCGAGTATGGCGCGTTTACGC
>JANNLW010000032.1:0-3519 GCA_031397145.1 Sphingomonadales bacterium
CTCGCCGCGACCGACCGGGGGATTTGTCGGCTCTCGTTCGATGAAGATGAAGGAGAGCTTTTTCGCCGCTTTCCGGCAGCGCGGATCGAGAACGGAGGGGCCGCACTGGCAGACCTTGTCAGGAGCGCGGTTGCGGCCGTCAACAAGCCGAGCCAGATGTCAGCACTCCCGCTCGATGTGCAGGGCACGGCCTTTCAGCAGGCAGTATGGCGCGAACTGACTCGCATCCCGCCCGGAGAAACGCGAACCTACGCCCAGCTTGCCATGGCGGCTGGCAATCCGCGCGCGGTTCGGGCCGCGGGAACCGCATGCGGACAAAACCGTGTCGCCATCCTGATCCCCTGCCACCGCGCATTGCGCACCGACGGCTCGCTTGGCGGCTATGCCTATGGGCTGGAGCGCAAGGCCAAGCTTCTGGAAATGGAAGGTGTTGCCTGAGTCCGGGCTTCGTGGTTAGGCTGCCTGCGACAGGAGAATTATGATGACACCCATTCCCGAAGGCGCGCCGCAAACGCTTGGAGAAGCCTTTGCCCATATCAATGCGCTGACTGCACCGAGCGTGACCGACCTCAAGGTCATGGTCCTGATCGAGGCAGCAGGCCAGACGCTTTACGAGATCAGCGCGGAAGGTGCTGATCATGCGGGCGTAAAGGGTTTGTTGATCGAGAACGGTCATGAGGAAATGAAGCACGCCGGGCGGGTGAGCGCGGCCATAAAATTGCTGTCCGGAGAGAATTTTCCTCCGCCTTCAGCCGCCGAGAACCCTTATCTGACCGGCCACATCCCCCGCGCCACACTCACTGCCGAAGGGTTGAAGAAGACGGCAGAAGCTGAATTTGCAGGAGACAGGCTCTACACCACATGGGCGGACAGTCTCGATAATGAAGAAGCTGCCGCCCTGCTTCGCCTCAACGCACAGGAAGAAAGCGATCATGGCAACCGGTTGCTGAAGGCGGCGGTGCTGCTGGAGGGGTGATCAAACAAAACTATAGGGATCGACGTCCACGCTCACCCGCACGCTTCTCGGCCACTCCAATCCCCCCAGCCAGTCGCGGATCACGTCCTGCACATCGAGTGCTCTGCGAGCGTGGACCAGGAGCCGCAGGCGATGACGACCGCGCAGCATGGCGAGCGGTGCAGGCGCAGGACCGTAGGTGTGCATCCCATCCACGTGCGGCGCGCTCCGGCCAATCTGCTGCGCAGTGTCCTGAGCATCCTTGAGACTCTCGGAAGAGACAATGATCGCGGCAAAGCGGCCAAAGGGCGGGGCGCCCGCCTCTCGTCGGCTTTCGGTTTCGGCGGCATAAAAGCTGTCGGCATCACCTGAAATGAGTGCGCGGATGACAGGTGCACCGGGTTCATGTGTCTGCACGAAGACGTGACCCGGCTTCTCCCCCCTTCCCGCTCTCCCCGCGACCTGGGCGATTTGCTGAAAGCTGCGCTCTGCCGCGCGAAGATCACCTCCCTGCAAGCCCAGATCCGCATCGACCACGCCGACAAGCGTCAGGTTGGGAAAATGGTAACCTTTGGTCACAAGTTGGGTGCCGATGACAATGTCGATCTCGCCTGCTTCCATCTTGCCAACAAATTCAGCCGCTTTGGCCGGTGACCAGAGCGTGTCCGAAGTGACGATGGCCCGCCGCGCATCCGGAAACAGTAAAGCCACTTCATCGGCGATCCGCTCCACACCGGGGCCACAGGCAACCAGCGAATCTTCCTCATGGCATTCCGGGCAAGCACGTGGCGGCGGCATTGCGTGCCCGCAATGATGGCATTGAAGCCGCTGAAGCAGCCGGTGCTCGACCATCCACGCCGTGCAATTGGGACATTGAAAACGATGCCCGCAATGGCGACAAAGCGTGAGTGGGGCGAACCCGCGACGATTGAGGAACAGCAAAGATTGCTCACCCTTCGTCAGGACTTCCTCCATTGCTCGTACAAGTGTGGGCGCGAGCCAGCGGCCCCGGTCCGGCGGATCCTGTGTCAGGTCGATGGCGACGATCTCCGGCATCTCCGCGACCCCATGGCGTTCGGGGAGCTTCAGTTCGGCGTAACGGCCCTGCGCCACTTGTTGGCGGGTCTCGATTGCTGGTGTCGCGCTTGCAAGAACAACGGGGCAGCCCTCGAAATGGCCCCGCATCACCGCAACATCGCGGGCGTGATACTGAACTCCCTCTTCCTGTTTGAAGCTGGATTCATGCGCTTCGTCGACGATGATCAGGCCAAGGTTTCGGTATGGCAGAAAAAGGGCGGAACGCGCGCCGACTGTTACAAGTGCCTCTCCTTGCGCGATGGCGCGCCAAGCCCGCCGCCGTTGTGATTGCCGCAAATCCGAATGCCAGGCGATCGGTGCATGCCCAAAGCGCGCCTCGAAGCGGCGCAGGAACGGCTCGGTGAGCGCGATTTCAGGAAGCAGGACGAGGGTCTGTCTGCCCATCCGGAGCGCCTCGGCAATCGCTTCGAAATAGACCTCGGTCTTGCCCGAGCCTGTTACGCCGTCGAGCAGAACCGGCGCAAAGGACTGGGCCTTCACCGCTGAGACAAGCCAGTCCGCAGCGGCCGATTGCTCGTCCGAAAGCAATGGCTGCGCAAAGTCCGGATCTGGCCGGAGAAACGGGGTTTCGAGCGAGACCTCGACGGCCTCAATTGCGCCAAGCTTGACGAGGCCGCGAATAACGCCATCCGACACATCGGCGATTGTCGCCAATTCCCTGATCAGCCCTTGGCGCTCGCCAATTCGCTCCAGGGCTTGCGCCCGCTGGACAGTCAGCTTGTCCGGAGACTTGCCGGTCAGGCGATATTCGGTGACGGTCGGCGCGCCTTCCAGCGCTGCAGCCGAGGAGAGGGACATACGCAACACAGCGGCGGGCGGTGCCAGATAATAGTTGGCGGTCCATTCGATCAGCCGCCGGAGCGGCGCACCGATGGGCGGGACGTCATAGACCTGCAGGAGGTTGCGCAACCGGTTGTCCCCCACTTCCGCGTCCGAGGGCATATGCTCCTCCTCCCAGACCACGCCGACCAACTGGCGAGGCCCAAGTGGCGCAAGGACAATCGATCCGGGTGCGGCTGCCATGCCCTGCGCAACGCGGTAGTCAAGCGGGCCGAGTGCGGGGTTCAGAAGGAGGACGCGGGCGCGAGTCATGATGCCCCCTCATTGCCCGACCAATCATTGCGGCGATAGCCGGAATGAAGCTATGGATGGTGCGGGTTTGTTGGGAGAGAGTCATGAAACACATATCGCGCCGTTCGCTTGTCATATCAGCCGCGATCCTTCCGGTTCTTGCCTTGCCGGGATGCGCGGAAACAGGTCGGTTCAGCCTTGTCGAAGCGATCCGGCGCTTGCTGAGCCTGTCTGCCCAACGAGCCTTTGCCTCACTTGTTCGCGAGAATGGATTTCTTGACGACCAGGTCGCACGGATCAGCGTACCCGATGCCTTGGGCGGATCACGCGGCACCAGCATCCTTGCTGCCGTTCTGGGCAGTGCGGTCTTTCGCAATCGCCTCACAAAGCAGGTC
>JANNLW010000065.1:0-2390 GCA_031397145.1 Sphingomonadales bacterium
ATCGATGGTTACTGCGGCGAAGGGCATGGATGGTATTGCGGCGCACCTGCCCTTTGTGTTTGACCGCGCGTTGGCAAAAACACTCGGTGCCAACATCGCCGCAGCCGCGACGGCAAACGGCTTGAAGAAAATCGTCTTCAACACAAGTTGCCATGTCGAGGATAATGATATTGGAAGTCCCGCTCATGACGGTCGACGGGATATCGAACAGGCGATCATCGAGAGCGGATGCGACTATGCCATTTTCGAGCCAAAGGTGTTCATGGACAATATGATCCGCAGCTGGAACAAACCGTCGATCGTGAACAGGGGCATTTTTGCCTATCCAGCAAAGCCCGACCTCAAGATCTCATGGATCTGCCTTGACGATATCGCAGCCTATATGGTTGAGGCGTTGGTACGCGATGACTTGCCGAATGGACGCTACCGGATTGGCGGCCCCGAAGCATTGGTTGGCGACGAAGTGGCTGCACGCCTGAGCAAGGCCGCCGGTCGTTCAATTGTATTCAAGAGCCTGACCCCCGATGAATTTGCCTCGGCCATGAGCCTGCTCATCACGGGTTCCCCAGATGTCGCGCCGCTTTCAATCTATGACGGCATGGCAAGCTTCTATCGCTGGTATAACGCGCAGGCACTGTCCCCACTCATCGCTGATACGCAAGAAATGGCTCGGCATTTCACACATCGCCCAACTTCGCTCGAAGCATGGGCGATGCAGCAAGACTGGACCAATCCGGCGGACCCGGCGCTCGCCATCAGGTATGCAAGCTGAGACGTATTAGGGAGTAAGACAAATGAGCGGTCAACTCGAAGGAAAAGTCGCGCTGATTACGGGTGGGACATCGGGCATTGGTGCAGGAACGGTTCGGCGCTTTGTTGCAGAAGGTGCCAAGGTCGTCTTTACCGGTTCGAATGCAGAGGCTGCTGCGACACTGTCCGCCGAAACCGGTGCGACGTTCAAGACCCAGCGGGTTGAGCACGCCGAAGGATGGGCGCCAATCATGGATTCTATCCTTTCGGAATTCGGTCGCCTCGACATTGCTTTTGCGAATGCGGGCACTGAAATCGGAGACAGTAGCGTCGAAACGATCACCTTTGAGGATTGGTCACGCTTGATCGGCATCAACCTGACAGGGGTGATGCTCACGGCACAACACGCGGTGCGGGCGATGCGCGCCAATCCGCACGGGGCAGAGGGATCGATCATCCTCAACTCATCGATGAACGCCTATCGCCCAATGGGCAATTATGTCGCCTATTCAACAACCAAGGGCGCGCTGATTGCGCTGTCGAAATCAATTGCACTCCATTGTGCAAACCAGAAGACAAAAATCCGGTGCAACACCATCCATCCAGGCGTAGTCGAAACCGAGATGATACGGGGCGTGATTGATCGCGCGCCTGATCCGTCTGCGGCTCGCGCGCAGTTCGAGGGCATGGCCCCGCTCGGCCGGATGGCGCAGGTCGATGAAATTGCAGGGCTGGTCACATTCCTCGCTTCGGACGCGGCTGCATTCATTTCTGGATCTGAATATGGAATAGACGGCGCAAGTACGGCCGGGATGATGGGGGTTTAGAGCCCCAAAACCTGCTTGGCGATTATCGTCCGCTGCACTTCGTTTGAGCCACCAAAAATTGTATACGCCCGCCCATTGAGATAGGTCGGCATCGCCAGTTGCGCTTCGCGGCTGCCAATCGGCTCCGGAGCCTCATTGCCATAGAGAGGGCGGCTGACGGGAAGTTGCAGTCCGTCATAACCGAACAGGTCTACCTCCAACTGCTGGATGCTTTGCCGAAGATTGGAACTGATGAGCTTGATCAAAGAAGTCTGCGGACCGGCTGGACGGCCCTTTACCAACTCGGCGAGGATGCGCAGCTCGGTCGTTTCAAACGCTTGAGCCTCCAGGCGCAACTTTGCAATACGTTGAGCAATGACCGGATCATGGATCAACGCGCCATTGACGCCTGACGGCTGGCTCTTTGCAAGTTCTTCGAGCCGGTCCAATGAAACCAGCAGCGATGGTGCAGCACACGAGCCACCACGCTCATTTTCGAGCAGGTATTTGGCGATCGTCCAGCCCTGCCCTTCGGCACCGATCAAATTCTCGACACCGGTTTCCGCATTGTCAAAAAACGTCGCA
This sequence comes from Sphingomonadales bacterium, assembly GCA_031397145.1. Classification (GTDB taxonomy): domain Bacteria; phylum Pseudomonadota; class Alphaproteobacteria; order Sphingomonadales; family Sphingomonadaceae; genus Aquisediminimonas. Next base: position 2,142 of record JANNLW010000065.1, read on the forward strand.
TTGACCTCATGCTCGTTTGCCATCGTGATAATTGGCGTTACGCTGATCCCAGGCTGGTCCATCGGAATAAGAAGGAAGCTAATTCCTTCCTGCTTCTTGGCATCGGCATCAGTTCGCACGAGCGCAAAAATCCAGTTCGCATGGTGCGCATGCGTCGTCCAGATCTTCGAGCCGTTGATGATGTATTTGTCCCCTTGCCTGACTGCCCGCGTCTTGAGCGATGCCAGATCGGAGCCTGATCCGGGTTCG